>CAIOLZ010000076.1 GCA_903859265.1 uncultured beta proteobacterium | reverse complement strand
TGGCCATGCTGCGGGCGTCCTCGAGGTGGCTGCCGAACTGTTGCGCGTACAGATCTACCGCCAGACGCCCGAGGCAGGCGAGATCAATGGGCCGGTTTTCAGGGAATTGGATGACGGGCATGGTGGTCGATTTTATGGACGCTCTCGGGGATGCGTTGCGCCACGCCAGCTTGCCGGAGCAGCACAAAACAGAAATTTTTTTCGATTTTGTGGCTGCAAATCATACAGATAAATATTTTTTTCGAGAGAAAAATTTAGAATATTTTTTCTTCTATTGCAAATTTTCACCGCAGTTCAACGGTGCCCAGGTGTGCAATGCGCGCCGAAGCAGGGCGGCTGGGGTATTACCGTCAGGCGTCGCCGCTTTGCATCAAGTCCAACACTGTGTTGCGCTTGTTGATCAGGTGTTCGCTGAGCAATTGGCCCAGGCCCTTGCCGTCACGCTCGCTCAGTGCCTGCACCATCTGCTCATGCTCCTTCACGGCGCGCTTCCACTTGGCGGCGTTCTGGTTGGTGCGAAAGCGCAGGGATTGCACCCGCGCATTGATGGACTGGTAGGCGCTCACCAGCACCGGGTTTTTGGCGGCGGCGTTGATGGCGCCGTGAATGCGTGCGTTCAGGCTGTAGTAGCCGGGCAGGTCCTGGCGGGTGAAGCAAGCCATCATGTCGTAATGCAGGGCCCGGATTTCAGTAAGTTCGTCATCGGTGATGCGTTGCGCCGCCAATTCGCCCGACATGGCCTCCAGGCCACCCAGAACTTCAAAGGTATGCAGCACGTCGGCCTGCGACAATTTCACTGCGACCGCGCCCCGGTTGGGCAGCAGGTCAACCAGTCCTTCGGTGGCCAGCAGCTTGATCGCTTCGCGCAGCGGCGTGCGCGACACGCACAGCTGCTCGCTCAATTCACGCTCATTGAGTTTGGCGCCGGGCAGGATGCGCCCCTCCACCAGCATGGCACGTAGCCGGGCGCGCACCTGGTCGTGCAGGGCGAGCTTGGATATTGCGACGATTTCAGCCATTCTTGTTCCTCAAATGTATTGTGAATGCATTTGTTCTACAGAAGCTCAGAGGTAATGGTTAACCATTACAGCATTTTTTTGCATTTTGCATGCAAAATTGAATGAAAAGGAACTGATCATGCTCAAACTCGATTTCCACCCCACCGGACGGCACTTTCTGCAAATTCCCGGACCCAGTCCGGTTCCCGACCGGATTTTGCGGGCCATGAGCCTGCCCACCATCGATCATCGTGGTCCCGAGTTCGCCACGCTGGGCAAGAAAGTGACGCAGGGCATGCAGGCGATTTTCAAGACCCGCCATCCGGTGGTGATTTACCCGGCATCCGGCACCGGTGCCTGGGAGGCTGCGCTGGTCAATGTGCTCAGCCCGGGCGACCATGTGCTGATGTACGAGAGTGGTCATTTCGCGTCTCTGTGGGCCAGGATGGCAACGCGGCTGGGCTTGTCCACCGAGTTGCTGGCATACCAGGGCGCTGACGACCAACTGCCCCAGGCCCCGAGCTGGCGCCGGGGCGTGCAGGCCGATCTCATCGAAGAGCGACTGACGAACGACCCCGAGCATCGCATTCAGGCGGTGTGCGTGGTGCACAACGAAACTTCCACGGGAGTGACCTCCGACATCGCCGCCGTGCGCCGCGCCATCGATGCTGCCCGGCACCCCGCGCTGCTGATGGTGGATTCCATCTCGGGTCTGGCCAGCGCCGATTTCAGGCACGACGAATGGGGTGTGGACGTAACGGTCAGCGGATCACAAAAAGGCTTGATGCTGCCCCCGGGCATCAGCTTTAACGCGCTCTCGCCACGCGCCCTTGAAGCCAGCAAGAGCGCCAGGCTGCCCAAGGCATTTTTTGCCTGGGACGAGATTGTCGAGATGAACAAAACCGGTTATTTCCCGTACACCCCCAGCACCAATCTGCTGTACGGCCTGTCCGAAGCGCTGGACATGATTGCCGACGAAGGGCTCGAAGCCGTCTTCGCGCGCCACCAGCGCTGGGCAGCCGGCGTGCGCGCTGCGGTCAGCGCATGGGGGCTGGCCATTCAGTGCGCCGACCCGGCGGTTTACTCGCCGGTGCTGACCGGGGTCATCATGCCCGCAGGGGTGGACGCCGACGCGGTACGTGCGCTGATCTATGAGCGTTTCGATCTGTCACTGGGCACCGGACTGGGCAAGGTCAAGGGCCGCATGTTCCGCATTGGACATCTGGGTGACTCCAATGACCTCACCTTGATGGCCACGCTGGCCGGCTGCGAAATGGGTCTGAAGCTTGCCGGCGTGGGCTTGCAGGGCAGCGGGGTGCAGGCCGCCATGGATTATTTCGCCAGCCATGCGGCGCCGGCGCTGAAGCGACCCGGCTAAGACACGGCGAACTATTGCTGCATCAAGAAGCGGCGTTATCGACGCTGACCGGTTCAAGAACGAAGGAGACAAGGCATGAAAATTTTTCGCGCCACGCATGTGGTGATCGGCATGTTGTGCCTGATGTATTTCATCACCTACCTGGACCGTGTCAATGTAAGTACGGCTGCAGCGGGCTTTGGTCCGGAATTTGGCCTGAACAAGACCCAGATCGGCCTGGTTTTTTCGGCTTTTGCCTATCCCTACCTGGTATTTCAGATTATTGGCGGCTGGGTGAGTGACCGCTTTGGCGCCCGTCGCACCCTGATCTTCTGCGGCACCCTGTGGGCCGCTGCGACCGCGCTTACAGGAATGGCCGGAGGTCTGACTTCCCTGCTGCTGGCGCGGCTGCTGCTGGGACTGGGGGAGGGAGCGACCTTCCCGGCCGCCACATCCGCCATGTCGCGCTGGGTGTCTGACGGCACGCGTGGTTTTGCACAAGGCATTACGCACGCGGCTGCCCGTGCCGGCAATGCCGCAGCGCCTGCTGCCATCGTGGCCATCATGGCCGCATTCGGCTGGCGTGCAGCCTTTTTTCTGTGCGCGGCCATCAGCTTCGCATGGGTGATCGCCTGGGCATGGGTCTTTACCGAGTACCCGAAGGACCACACGCGCATCACGGCGCAGGAGCTTGCCAGTCTGCCCGCTGCACGTGGCGCGAAGCCTGCGCTGGACTGGGGCCGGCTTTTTCGCCGCATGTGGCCGGTAACCCTGGTGTACTTCTGCTACGGCTGGACGCTGTGGCTTTTCCTGAGCTGGATTCCGCAGTATTTCCTGCACAGCTACAACCTCAACCTTGCCAAGTCAGCGCTGTTTTCATCGGGCGTTTTTCTGGCCGGTGTGCTGGGCGATTCGCTGGGTGGATGGGTCACAGACCGCATTCTGCGACGCACGCGCAACCTGCGTCTGGCGCGCAGCGTGATGGTGTCGGTGTGCATGGGGCTGTGTCTGGTGTCGCTTTTGCCTCTGCTGGCGCTGCACGACCTCACCTGGTCGGCTATCAGCCTATCAGCGGGTTTCTTTTTCGCCGAGATGTCGATCGGGCCGATGTGGGCCATCCCCATGGACATTGCACCGCAGCACAGTGGCACTGCCAGCGGCATGATGAACACTGGCTCAGCCTTTGCGGCCATTGTGTCGCCTGTGGTGTCCGGCTGGCTGATAGACCGGTTTGGCAGCTGGGAGTTGCCTTTCGCCGGGAGCATGCTTCTGATGGCTGCGGGGATGTTGCTGGCTTTGCGCATGCGTCCCGAGAGCC
>CAIOLZ010000075.1 GCA_903859265.1 uncultured beta proteobacterium | reverse complement strand
CGTATTTTGTGGATCAAGGATGGGCTGACCCAACGCGAACTCAGCGACTTCGCCGGCGTGATGGAGCCCACCACATTCAACGCGGTCAAGGCGATGGAAGCCATGGGATTTATCGAGCGTCGGCAGCTGGCGGGCAATCGCAAAAACATGCATGTCTATCTCACCCCTGCGGGCAAAAAACTGCAATCCGTATTGGTGCCCCTGGCGGAGGAAGTCAACCACATCAGCGTGCGCGGCATGTCGGACAAAGCCATCGCCACCGTTCGCAAGAACCTGCTGGCCATGATCGAGAACCTGGCCCTGGACGAGTCGCTGTCCGACGCTGCCCAAGACGTTAAAAACGCAACGGCTAAATAGCGTAAGTCTCGTAAGTCGCGGGATGAAAAACTTCATCCACTGACAAGCGCCGCGACGACAGGCCTTGTGCATGGTGGTGCCGCAAAAAGGTGTCTATGGTGTCGCGGTTGCGCGCCACGCCATAGGACCAGAAGTCTTCCCCCAGGGATTCGCGCGCGGCCTTGAGTTGTTCCTCGACAAAGGGCAGCGTCACCTTGGTGGCGGATGTGTCCGACAGGGCGGCCAGCGCCAAATCCTTGGCTTGGCCAAACGCCTTGAGCACCGCGCCGGGCAGCCAGGGGTGCTGCTCTGCCAGCGTCTTGCGCACGCCCACCAGATGCATGATGGGAAACACGTTGGTGCGGCGGTAGTAGTCCTTGGCGACCGCGGTGGGGTCATCAAACAGCCAGCCCACATTCGGATTGGCCAGTGCGCTCGCACCGGGCGGGCGTGGTGCGATGAAGCCGTCTATATCTCCGCGGTCCAGCAACTCGGTAATGGTGACGCCCTGGGGCGCGCTCTCCAGCTTGACGCCGACGGGCAATTGCAATGCGATTTTTTCCAGTCGCCCGGGTGTGTCTATCCCACCGCGCACCCAGGTCACATCTTCCGGCGCCAC
Organism: uncultured beta proteobacterium; assembly: GCA_903859265.1. Lineage (GTDB taxonomy): Bacteria > Pseudomonadota > Gammaproteobacteria > Burkholderiales > Burkholderiaceae_C > Allorhodoferax. The sequence continues at coordinate 759 of CAIOLZ010000075.1, read as the reverse complement.
GCCATAGTCGTCTTGCAAAATCGCGCGCGCCCACACGTTGGCACTGAGCTGGTATTCGGGAAGTCCGATGCGCTTGCCTTTGAGGTCTTCGGGCCGCTTGATGCGGTCTTTGCGGACATAAATGGAGGTGTGGCGAAAGGCGCGCGACAAAAATACCGGGACGCCTATGTAAGGGCAGTCCCCCTTGGCGGTCTTGACCGCGTAGCTTGAAAACGAAAGTTCGCTGATATCAAACTCCTGCGCGCGCATGGACCGGAAAAACATTTCCTCCGGATTGAAAGTCATGTACACCGGATCCACACCATCCATCAGCACACGGCCGTCGAGCAGTGCGCGCGTGCGGTCGTAGTCGCCCATGGCGACGGAGAGTTGCAATTTGGCCATCAGACTTTTACCGAATAAGAGGGTTCGAGTTCAGGGCGGTCCACACCGTCCGCCCAGACCCAGGTCGTGTCGAAAGCACGCCAGTCCGTGGTCTTGGGCACGACTGCCTGGTATGCGCAAACGTTGCGGGGAATCGCGTCCGCACCGGTCCCAATGGAGGCCTGTCCATTTTGAAAAGCCTTGACCGCATCGAGCATTCTTTTGCGAAATTCCACGATCGCCAGGTCGCTGGCGCCCAGCCGGTCTTTGCTGCGGTCGGCAATCGGTCCCATGCTGACCCACATGGCCACATCCTGGTTGGGAAATCCCGTGATGCCGGTAAAGTTTCCGGCCTTCATGGCCTGGCGGTCCTGCCAATAGCGGTTCTCTTCATTG
>CAIOLZ010000074.1 GCA_903859265.1 uncultured beta proteobacterium | reverse complement strand
GGCCTTGACCTTCTGGTTCAGCAATCGGCGGCCATCTTTCCAGGTCGCCATAATGAGATACAAGCCCGCCGCCATTGCCAAGGGGAACCAGCCGCCCTGCGCAATTTTCACCAGATTGGAGGTAAAGAACCCCGCATCAATCACAAAGAACACACCCGTCGACGCTATGCACAACCACAGCGGGTAGCCCCAGCCGTAGCGCACGACATAGAAAGTCATCACCGTGGTAATGATCATCACCATGCTGACCGATATCCCGTAAGCCGCAGCCAGCGCTGAAGACGTTCCAAACATGCCAACCGCAACAAACACACCGGCCATGAGCGTCCAGTTGACCGCAGGGATATAAATCTGGCCGGTCTCTTTGATGGATGTGTGCAATATGGTCAGCCGGGGCAAAAAGCCCAGCTGAATGGTCTGCTTTGTGGCGGAAAACGCACCCGAAATCAGCGCCTGCGAAGCGATAACCGTGGCAGCCGTCGCCAGTATCACGAGTGGGAGCAAAGCCCACGCCGGTGTCATCTTGAAGAACGGGTTGTCCGCCATCGTGGGGTCGGCAAGCACCAGCGCCCCCTGGCCAAAATAATTCAGCACCAGCGACGGCATGACCAGACCGAACCAGGCAATGCGGATCGGCTGTTTTCCGAAATGGCCCATGTCTGCATAAAGTGCTTCCGCTCCAGTCAGGCACAGGAAAACCGCGCCCAAGGTCAAGAACGCCAGCCGGTAGTGCTCGATACAAAACCGCAGCGCGTAATGAGGGGATATGGCCCACAGCACTGCGGGATTTTTGATGACCTGTACCAGCCCGGTCGCACCAATTGCCAAAAACCAGACCACCGTGATCGGGCCGAAAAAACGCCCGATATCCCCGGTACCACGGCGTTGCACAAAAAAGAGCAGCGCCAGTACCACCAGCGAAATCGGTACGACATACGGAACCGCTGCAGGGGTTACTATTTCCAGACCCTCCACCGCTGACAACACCGAAATTGCCGGTGTGATCACGCCGTCACCAAAAAACAGGGCGACCCCGAAAACCCCCAGGATCACCAGCATGCCGCGCACCTTGGGTGTGTTTTTGGTCGACAGGGAAGCCAGCGCCAGAAGGGCCATCAGGCCACCCTCGCCACTGTTGTCGGCGCGCATGATCAAGGCTACATACTTGACTGACACGATGATCGTCAGTGCCCAGAAAAACAATGAAAGCACGCCCAGAATATTGCTTTCGTTGATCGGCACATGGCCGCTCACAAAGACCTCTTTAAAGGCATACAGGACGCTGGTTCCGATGTCGCCGTACACAACACCAATGGCACCCAGTGAGAGCGCCGCAAGAGACGATTTAGAAGAAGACACAAGTTGACCCGGCGAACCGTAAGCCCCGGGTTCCGTTCCATTTGGGAGCGCCATTTTGCTCCATCTCGCTTTCCAGAGGTAATCAGCGGGAACCAGCGCTGCGCGATCACTATTGCAATGTTGCCACGCAGCAACTTCGCTTGCCGTGTTGGCGCAACCCTGCTAGGCGCTAATCGTAAAGTTCAGCTTGTGGATCCGTGGATTCGAGTTCATAGCTGGCGGCCAACATCGCCAGCCTGCCGATCACGCCATACATGTAAAAGCGGTTGGGTGCACTTGCACCGGGACGCACGCCAGGCTGGGGCATGTGCATGCTGTCGGCAAAGGCAAGCGGGACGTACGCAGAGCCGGGCGCACTCAGGTCTTCATCGATGGCACGCTCGGCATGGATCCGGTAAAAACCGCCCACGACATAGCGGTCCATCATGTAAACCACCGGTTCAGCAACCGCGTCATTCATACGCTCGTAGGTCAGGACACCCTCTTGCAAAATCAGCTCATGCGCTCCGCCGAATGGAGCGCTACCGCTGCCCTGGGCCCTGGCCAGCAACGCACCCAGGTCTTTGACCTCGCGCACCGTGATGAAACCTGAGCTGCTGCCGCTGTTGTCAGCCTTGACCACCACAAAAGGCTTTTCCTTGATGCCGTATTCCTTGTATTTCTTTTTAACCCGCGCCATCAGGGTTTCAACGCTGGCGGTCAGCATCTGCACGCCTTGCGCGGTACCCAAATCAACCTGGCCGCATTTTTCAAAAATCGGATTGATAAGCCAGGAATCAACGCCAACCAGCTTGCCAAAGCGTTTGGCCACTTCATCGTAAATTTTGAAATGGTTGCTTTTGCGCCGGGTGGACCAACTGCCATGCAGGGGCGGCAATAAATACTGCTCATGCAGGTCTTCCAGGATGCCGGGCACACCGCTGGACAAGGAGTTGTTGAGCAAAATCGTGCAAGGGTCAAAATCCTTGACCCCAATGCGTCCCTTGACCCGAATGACCGGCTCGATCGTGATGCTCTCGCCATCGGGCAAATCGATGGTCGCGGCCTTCTTGACGTCCGGGCTGATGGAACCAATGCGCACATTCAAGCCAGCCATGTGAAAAATCCGGCGTAACTGTGCCAGATTGCTCAGATAAAACGTGTTGCGGATGTTGTTGTCGGGAACGATCAGCAGATTGCGCGCTTCCGGGCAAATTTTCTCGATCGCAGCCATGGCTGCCTGCACCGCCAAGGGCAGCATGGGCTGGGTCAGGTTGTTCCAGCCGGTCGGGTACAAATCGGTGTCAACCGGTGCCAGTTTGAATCCGGCGTTGCGCACATCCACCGAAGTGTAAAAAGGCGGCGTGTGCTCCATCCACTCGAGACGAAACCAGCGTTCAATCGCCGGCATGGAGTCCAGCAGACGCTGCTCCAATTCATTGATCGGGCCCGTCAGGGCAGTCACCAGGTGCGGAACCATATTTATTGTGCTTTCAGAAGAATCGCGCTTTCGCAATCGCGCTGCTTTATTCCAGGCAGGCCCCTTTAATTGGAGCACTGTGGGATTAAATCAAGTGCGAATTTCGCCCTCACCCAACACCACATATTTGAGCGACGTCAGGCCTTCGATGCCGACCGGCCCCCGGGCGTGAAACTTGTCGGTACTGATGCCAATTTCTGCCCCCAGGCCATACTCAAATCCGTCCGCGAAACGCGTGCTGGCGTTAACCATGACACTGGCAGAGTCCACTTCGCGCAAAAAGCGCTGCGCATGCACATGGTCGCGCGTGACGATGGCATCGGTGTGATGGCTGCTGTACCGGTTGATGTGGTCAATGGCTTCGTCCAGCCCAGCCACCACCTTGATGCTGATCACGGGTGCGAGATATTCCTCGTACCAGTCCTGCTCGGTGGCGTCCGTCAGGTGTGCGCCGGGCACCGACTGCAAAATTGCTCGGCCTTCGCCGCAGACGCGCATTTCCACACCCTTTGCAGCATAGACCTGCCCGATGAGGGGCAGAAACTGCGTTGCCACTGCGCGGGCCACCAACAGGCCCTCTGCCGCATTACAGGGGCTGTATTTGTTGGTCTTGGCGTTGTCTGCGAGCCTGACAGCCATGGCAATGTCGCAGGGCGAGTCCACATAGACGTGGCAGTTGCCGTCCAGATGTTTGATCACCGGCACTTTGGCCTCGCGGCTGATGCGTTCAATCAAGCCTTTGCCGCCCCGCGGAATAATGACGTCCACGAATTGCGGCATGGCGATCAACTGGCCCACCACTTCGCGGTCCGTTGTTTGCACCAGTTGCACCGCATCCTCGGGCAGACCGCTATCGGCAAGGGCCCGGCGCACCAGTTTGGCGAGCGCCTTATTGGAATCAATCGCCTCCGACCCGCCGCGCAAAATGCAGGCATTGCCGCTTTTGATCGACAGGCTCGCCGCTTCGATCGTCACATTCGGGCGGCTCTCAAAAATCATCCCAAAGACACCAATGGGCACCCGCATCTGACCAACGCGAATACCGCTGGGCTGCTGCTTCATGCCAATGATCTCGCCAATCACATCCGCCATAGCGGCCAGTTGCTCACAACCCTGGGCACAGGTTTCGATCACTTTGGGCGAAAGCTTCAACCGGTCCACCATGGGATCAGCCAATCCGTTGGCCACCGCCCGTGCGAGGTCTTTGGCGTTGTCGATTTGCAGTTCTGCAGCGTTCTCGCGCAACAGGCCGGAGAGGCGGCGCAGCGCGGCATTTTTGACGGCGGCGGGAGCACGCGCCATCAAGGCAGACGCTGCCTTGGCTTGGGCACCCAAACCCAGGGCGTATTCAGTTGTGTTGGTAGCGTTCATAGGGCGATTTTCCGCGATTTGCGTCCGCACGGGAAGCAGGCAGGTGCACCGATGCGGCACACAGGGCGCACAGTTGCAACGCAAAGCGGTGCAGTGATTGCCAGCCAGAGCCGGGCCAGTCGGGCTGCTTGAGACCCTTGACGATGCCGTCCACGATGTGCGCGGACTGCAATAGTTCGGCCAGTGCGGCTGCAGAAAGCCGGGGTAAAACGCGCTCGAACAAACGCTCTTTGGTGCCCCAGATACGGTTTTCGCGCAGGGCCATCGGCAGTGGACGGCCCTGGGCAACGGCATCCTTGACGCGCTTGAGGGAGCGAACGTCTTCCGCCAGCGTGTAATGCACCAGCACCTCCGCTTCCCCTTCCGCCTGCAAACCATCGAGCATGCGCTGCACGCGCTCGGCATTGCCGCCAAGCACCGCCTCCGAGAGTTTGAAAACGTCATAGCGCGCTACATTGAGTACGGCACTCTCAACCTGCTCGAAGCTCAGCACACCGTCGTGCAGCGGGGGTGGATAAAGCAAGGCCAGTTTTTGAATTTCCTGATGCGCAGCGAGCAGATTGCCCTCGACGCGGTCAGCAAAAAACTGCAAGGTACGCTGTCCGGGCTCGCCGGCTTCGACCCGCTGGCCCTGTGCACCCAAACGCTGCGCGATCCATTGCGGCAAGGCGCCGCGTTCCACCGGTTGCACCTCCAGCGTGACACCGAAGCTCTCCAGCGCCGCAAACCAGGCGCTCGACCTCGATACCTTGTCCATGCGCGGCAGCATGACAACCGTCAACAAACTGTCGTTGGCCTGAGAGGCCTCGGCCAGCTGCTGCAAGGCGGCGCTTCCGTCTTTGCCGGGTTTGCCGCTGGGAATGCGAATTTCAACCATCTGCCGGTCAGCAAACAGGCTCAGAGAGCCCCCGGCAGCCAGCACTTCACTCCAGTCAAAGTGCGCGCCCGCCACAGTGTGGGAGGTACGCTCGGAAAAACCCTGACTGCGGGCATGCGCGCGCAACGCGTCCAGCGCCTCCTGCTGCAACAAGGGTTCGTCTCCATGCAGCGTGTACAGGCTCTTGAACCCGCGCTGGAGGTGATTGGCAAGCTGGGCGGGTGCAATTTGCATGGGAGAAATCAGCGGACTGCCACGGCTTAAGGCGCTACGGCGTTGAGCTTGGCGGCAGCCAGTCGGCGCAGCAATTGCTGCGCAATATCGGTCTGCATATCACGGTATAGCAAGGCCTCTTCGCTCTCTTTGGCCAGCACCACCGATTCGTTGAAACTGATTTCGCGGCTCTGCTCCAGTTCGGTTTGCGCAATCAACTCCCGACCCAATGGCGTTCGCAGTTTGAAAAACACGCGCAATCGCAGTTGGTATTCCCGCACCTGGCCGGAAGTGTTCAAACCCATCACGATTTTGTCGCGCAACTCCTGCGTGATATCCAGAATGACTTCCGGCAATACGCCATCCGCACCAGGGGCCACCGGCAACAAGATGTCACTGAAATAACGCGACAGTTCAGCAGCCACGCCGCCCCCATGCTCGGGCGTTATTGCGATGGTTTTAAAGGGCATGGGCTGCGCCGTGCGCAACTTGAATCCGCAGGCATTGAGAAGCGGAGTGGCGGCCAGAAACACCAGGCCGCGCTTCAAAAAGTGCCGGCGCTCAAATAACGACATTGACCAAACGCCCCGGTACCACGATGACCTTCCTGGCCGGTGCACCGGCGGCAAAGTTTTTGAACACCTCGCTGGCCAGCGCGGCAGCCTCGATCTCCGCCCTGTCGGCGCCTGCAGGTACAACGACGGCGCCTCGCAATTTGCCATTAATTTGAAGCACCAGTTCGATCTCGTCCTGAACCAGCGCGCTTGCGTCCACTGCGGGCCAGGGCGCATCCAGCAAATCCCCCAGAACCTCGGAGTAACCCAGCTCGGTCCAAAGAGCGTGCGCCAGATGCGGCGTAGCCGGATACAGACAGCGCAGCAAAATACCGAAACCTTCCATCAGCGCCACCTGTGCCCCGGCGCACTGCACAGCCTTGAAGTCCTCCAGCGCATTGATCATCTTCATCGCGCCGGAAACCACCGTGTTGTATTGCATGCGCTGGTAGTCGTAATCGACCTGCTTGAGCACAGTGTGCATTTCCAGCCGCAAGGCTTTGGCCTCTTTCCCGAACTGCACATTGCGCAAGGTGTCGGCGCGCACTGCGCTGGCGAGCGCACCGGACCCATCGGCGCCGGAAAGCTTGAATCCGAAGTTCCAGACCCGGCGCAAAAAGCGGTAGCTTCCTTCCACCGCCGCGTCGTTCCACTCCAGCGTGGCCTCGGGCGGCGCGGTAAACATGGTGTAGATCCGCGCGGTGTCGGCGCCGAATTTTTCGATCAGGTCCTGCGGATCGACACCGTTGTTTTTAGACTTGGACATGGTGCCCACGCCCTCGTAATCGATGGCCGTTCCGGTCGGCAACATGCCATCTCCACTTTCCGCCGGCTTGATCAATCGGGCCCCGGTGACTTTTCCGCTGGCATCTGTCACATGTTCCACATCCTGTGGCCAGAAATAATCCTTGCCACCCTTGGAAGTGCGGCGGCTGTAAATGTGGTTGAGCACCATGCCTTGGGTCAGCAGTTTGGTAAACGGCTCATCGACCTTGACCAGCCCGAGGTCGCGCATCACTTTGGTCCAGAACCGCGCATACAGCAAGTGCAGGATGGCGTGTTCGATGCCGCCGATGTACTGGTTCATCGGCATCCAGTAATTCGCGCCGTCGGCCACCATCTGCTGGGTGTTGGCGGGGTCGCAATAGCGCATGAAATACCAGGAGCTATCGACAAACGTGTCCATGGTGTCCGTCTCGCGACGAGCCGGTTTGCCACACACCGGGCATACCACACCGGCATGGAAGCCTTCATGCTTGAGCAGCGGGTTGCCCGACCCATCAGGCACGCAATCCTGCGGGAGTACCACCGGCAAGTCTTTTTCAGGCACCGGAACTGCGCCATGTTCGTCGCAATGAATGATGGGAATCGGTGTGCCCCAATAGCGCTGGCGACTCACGCCCCAATCGCGCAGGCGCCAAGTCACCTTTTTCTCGCCCAGACCCTTGGCCGCCAAGGCTGTGGCGACAGCATCGACGGCGTCCTTGAACCCCAGGCCGCTGAAAACATCTGAGTTCACCGTGATGCCGCGCTGCTTGTCGCCATACCAGTCCTGCCATTGATCAGGGTCATAAGTCAGGCCGTCGATGTGCACCACATCGGCAATTTCCAGGCCGTATTTTTTGGCAAACTCGAAATCACGTTCGTCATGGGCCGGTACACCCATGACAGCGCCGTCGCCGTAGCCCATCAACACATAGTTGCCAACCCAGACATCCACCTGCCGCCCTGTGAGCGGGTGCGTCACTTGCAATCCGGTGGGCATACCCAGTTTTTCCTTGACCGCCAGTTCCGCCTCTGTGGTGCCGCCAGCCTTGCACTCGTCAATGAATGCGGCCAGCGCAGGATTGTTCGCTGCGGCGTGCTGGGCCAGTGGGTGTTCGGGGGCTACCGCGCAAAACGTCACACCCATGATTGTGTCGGCACGGGTGGTAAACACGAACATGCGGCCATCGCCAATCAGTGTTCCGTCGGCGCCGGCAATGTCATGGGTAAAAGCAAAACGCACACCCTCGCTTTTGCCAATCCAGTTTTCCTGCATCAGACGCACGCGCTCCGGCCAGCCGTTGAGCGTGGCCTTTTCATTGCCCATTTGCACGTGGTCGAGCAACTCTTGCGCGTAGTCCGTGATCTTCAGGTAATAACCCGGAATTTCGCGCTTCTCTACCGTTGCCCCAGTGCGCCAACCCTTACCGTCAATCACCTGTTCATTGGCGAGCACTGTCTGATCCACCGGGTCCCAGTTCACCACCTGCGTCTTGCGGTAGGCGATACCTTTTTCCAGCATTTTCAAAAACAGCCACTGGTTCCATTTGTAATACGTCGGGTCGCAGGTAGCGACCTCGCGCGACCAGTCGATTGCCAGTCCCATGGCCTGCATCTGGCTCTTCATGTACGCGATGTTGTCGTAGGTCCACTTGGCGGGAGGCACCTTGTTTTTAAGCGCGGCATTTTCGGCAGGAAGCCCGAATGCATCCCAGCCCATAGGCATCAGAACGTTGTAGCCATTCATGCGCAAATAGCGCGACAGCATGTCATTGATGGTGTAGTTGCGCACATGGCCCATGTGCAACTTGCCGCTGGGGTAAGGCAGCATGGAGCAGGCATAAAACTTCTGCCGCAAATTGCCGTGCTGGTCTTTGGCGTTTTCGACGACGCGGTAGGCCGTACGGCCTTCCCACAACGGCTGCGCCCAATGGGCCTGGGCCGCTTTTTCAACGTCTTGAGGTTGGTATTTGTCTTGCATGAATTCGGGGTGCGACCTGTCGGCCATCAGAGGGAATGCCTTGGATGATTTTAGGCGCTGATCACTGCGCTGCCTGCGGGGCAGCTTGCGGCCGCTCGGCAACGAATCCGATATGGCTCAGGCCGGCCTTGTGCGCCAGCCCCATCAGTTCCACCACCCGACCATAAGGCACGGCCGTATCGGCGCGCAAACGCAGTTCCATATCCGGGTCATCACGGGCGGCACGCTCCAGCGACTGCACCAGACCGTCAGAATTTTGCGGCACATCATTGACGGTCAGCGTACCGTCCGCCGCGATCGATACCAACAGGAATTTGGCCGCCGACGCCGCGGATGTTGCCTCGGCTTTGGGCAGATTCACCCGGACCGAACTCACCAGCAGCGGCGCAGTAATGATGAAAATGACCAGCAACACCAGCATCACGTCGATCAATGGCGTCATGTTGATATCGCTCATTGGCGCGCCCGTGTTTCGCCGTTCCAGGCGGCCAAACCCGGACGCGTCATCCGGCGTAGGCTGCAGGCTCATTGCGACACCATCAGCTCACGCAAATCGCGTGCGAAACCTTCCAGATCCGCTTCCAGCCGCGCAAGCAATCGTCCCAATATGTTGTAGCCCAGCACCGCAGGAATAGCCACCGCAAGCCCCGCCGCCGTCATGATCAGCGACTCGCCGACCGGCGCGGCAATTTTTTCAATACTGGCCTGCCCCGCTCCTGCAATCCCGAGCAGTGCGTGATAAATGCCCCAAACCGTCCCCAGCAAACCAACGAAAGGCGCAACGGATCCTACGGTTGCCAGCAACACTTGTCCCGCCTGCAGCTTGCGCAAAACGCGGTGCAAGGCATCGCGCAAAACGCGGGTCAGTTGCTGCGAACGGCTGGCTGCGGCAGCCAGGTTGCCCGTGGGCTGGCCAAGCGCCGCGTCAACCAGGGGAAGGAGTAAGTGCTCCCGGTCAAACGCGCCGAGTTGCAGTTTTGCCTGATCCATTTCAGTGGCCTGCCAGAATGCCGCTATCGCGCGCTCAAGGTCAGCCGCT
>CAIOLZ010000073.1 GCA_903859265.1 uncultured beta proteobacterium | reverse complement strand
GCCTCCGTTTTGCCCTGGGAAAACAGGCGGTAAACCTCGGCATCGTCGAGTGGCAAATTTTCGTAGGCAAAGTTTTCCTGGCCCACGTGGCGTTTGGCAATGAACTCGCGCGCGATCTCCAGAATGGTCAGCGTTGCCAATCCCAAAAAGTCGAACTTCACCAGCCCGATGGCCTCCACATCGTCCTTGTCGAACTGGCTGACGGCCGAATCGCTGCCGGGTTGCTGGTAAAGCGGGCAAAAATCGGTCAGTTTGCCCGGCGCAATCAGCACGCCCCCGGCGTGCATGCCGATGTTGCGCGTCATGCCCTCCAACTTGCGGGCCAGCTCCAGCAGCGTTCTAACGTCTTCCTCTTTGGCTTCGCGCTCGGCCAGCACGGGCTCGGCTTCGCTGGCGTACACATATTTGTCGTTCTTTTTGCCGTCTGCTGGCGGCAACTGCAAAGTCACGCTGGTGCCCGGCTTGTTGGGTATGAGCTTGCTGATGCCATCGCAAAAGGTGTAGCTCATGTCAAGCACGCGCCCGACATCGCGCACCACGCCGCGCGCGGCCATCGTGCCGAAAGTGGCGATCTGGCTCACCGCATCTTTGCCGTACTTGCTCTTGACGTAATCGATCACGCGGTCGCGGTTGGTCTGGCAAAAGTCGATATCAAAGTCGGGCATGGATACCCGCTCAGGGTTCAGGAAGCGCTCAAACAGCAGGTTGTACTGCAGGGGGTCTAGATCGGTAATCTTCAGCGCGTACGCCACCAGGGAACCCGCACCGGAACCGCGCCCGGGGCCGACCGGGCAACCGTTTTTCTTGGCCCAGTTGATGAAATCGCCCACGATCAAAAAGTAGCCCGGAAATCCCATTTTCAAAATCGTGCCGATCTCGAACTCCAGGCGCTCCAGATAACGCGGCATCTGCTTTTCCCGCTCTATCGGGTCCGGGTAAAGGTGCGCCATGCGCTCCTTCAGACCTTCGTGCGAGGTGTAGCGGAAATACTCCTCGGGCGACATCCGCACACCATTGACTTCAGGCGTCGGAAAGTCCGGCAGTTGGGGCTTGCCAAGCGTCAGGGTAAGGCTGCAGCGGCGGGCAATCTCCAGCGTGTTGGCTATGGCCGAAGGCACATCGGCAAACAGCGCTTGCATCTGCTCTGCGGACTTGAAATACTGCTCCCGGGTAAAGCGCCGCACCCGCTTGGCATTGCCCAGAATTTCGCCATCCGCGATGCAGACACGCGCCTCGTGCGCCTCAAAATCGTCCGGCGCATTGAACTGAATCGGATGCGTCGCCACCACCGGCAGTTTCATGCGCGCTGCAAGTTGCACCGCAGCGATCACATGCGCTTCGTCATCTGAGCGGCCGGCACGTTGCAATTCCAGATAAAACCGGTGTGGAAACAGTCCCGCGAGTTGCAAAGCCGTGTCGTGGGCGCGAACTACGTCGCCCTGCACCAGGGCCTGCCCCACCGCGCCGGCCTGCGCGCCCGACAAAGCGATCAAGCCTTCGTTGAGTTCCTTCAACCAGGACAACTTGACAACCGCCTGCTGTTTGCCTCCCACCGTCACCACGTTTTGCGTATAGGCGCGTGCTATCAGCTCGGAAATATTGAGGTAGCCCTGCTTGTTTTGAACCAGAACCACCATGCGGGACAGCGCGTTGGCATCAGTCCCCAATCCTTCCACAACCAGCTCCGCGCCAATCAGCGGCTTGACGCCTTTGCCCCGCGCTTCCTTGTAAAACTTGATAGCACCAAAGAGGTTGTTGAGGTCGGTGATGGCCAGCGCAGGCTGGGCGTCTTTGGCCGCAGTTTTGACGACTTCGTCGATGCGGCAGGTGGAGTCAACCACGGAAAATTCAGTGTGGAGGCGCAGATGGACAAACATGGCTTCATTGTAGGCAAGCGACACCCGGCGGTTGCGTTGACAAGGCGCAATTTCGACTTCCGGCATTTCCTTAAAATACCGCAGTGAGCACCGTATTGAACATTTCCAGCTACAAATTTGTCCCGCTGCCAGACGCGCCGGAATTGCGCGAATTGCTGCTGGCTCGGGCCCTTGAACTCCAGCTCAAAGGCACGATTTTGCTGGCGCATGAGGGCATCAATCTTTTCCTGGCGGGAGCAGCTGAAGCGGTGCGCGAGTTTGTGGCGCAACTCAAAAAAGACGCGCGCTTTGCTGACCTGGAACCCAAAGAAAGTTGGTCGGATACGCAGCCGTTCAAAAAAATGCTGGTCAAGGTCAAGGGCGAAATCATTCGCATGAACCACCCGACGATCCGCCCCAGCGAAGGCCGTGCACCCGCTGTTGCAGCGGCCACCGTCAAGCGCTGGCTGGACCAGGGCCATGACGATGCCGGACGCCCGGTGGTGACGCTGGACACCCGCAACGACTTTGAAGTTGACGCCGGTACTTTTGAAGGCGCAATTGACTGGCGCATCCGCAAATTCACCGAGTTTCCGCAAGCCTTGCGCGACCATTTGGACGACCTGCGGGATAAAACAGTGGTCAGCTTTTGTACGGGCGGAATACGCTGCGAAAAAGCTGCCATCCTGATGCGCGAAGAAGGTCTGGAACACGTTTACCAACTCGACGGTGGCATCCTCAAATATTTCGAAGAAACCGACGGATCGCACTACCGCGGCGGCTGCTTTGTGTTTGACGAACGCCGCGCACTGGGCGCGGATTTGCAGGTCACCGAACTGCTGACGGATCGATAAGCCGGGCGACCTGCTGCCGCAAATCCGCCGGTGTCACGCTGGCCTGGGGAATCGGTGCGCCAATATTGAGCCCTACAGAACTCCAGAAGCCGCGCCGAAACGGCTTCACCATCGCCGCACCCTGCTCCACCCTGCTGAAATAGGAACCCCAAAGATTGGTAAGTCCCATAGGCACAACCGGAACATCCAGCCCATCCGCTTTGGCACGGTCCAGAATTTTCACAATGCCGCCTTTGAATTCTTGCAGACTGCCGTCTTTGGTCAGGCTGCCTTCTGGAAAAATGCCGAGCAAATCGCCATCGCGCAACACCTTGGAAGCCGCCTCGAAAGCAGCCTCGTAGGCCTGCGGATTTTCTGCCCGCGGTGCGACCGGAATCGCACCACCCAATCGAAACAGCCAGCCCAGCAGAGGCGACTGGAAGATGCGGTAGTCCATGATGAACCGGATGGGGCGCGGACTCGCTGCCATCAATAAAACAGGGTCGGCAAAGCTGACGTGGTTGCATGCAAGGACGGCGGCCCCCTGGATCGGAATCTCTTCTTCACCACTGACCCGAAACCGGTAGGTCACGCGTGACAAAAACAGCGCGACAAAGCGCAGCAAGTATTCAGGAACCAATAGAAACACGTAGCTGGCAACGACGGCGTTCGCCAAGCCAGTCAAGAGAAAAATCTGCGGAATCGTGAACCCATTGGCCAGCAAAGTTCCAGCAATCAGCGAACTCGCAATCATGAACAGTGCGTTCAAAATATTGTTGGCCGCAATGATGCGCGCGCGATGGGTCGATAGGCTGCGAATCTGGATCAGCGCATACATCGGCACGCTATACAAACCGGCAAACATACTCAAAAGCAGCAGGTCGGCGATCACCCGCCAATGCGCCGGCTGCACCAAAAATTCAGTGACACCCATGATCGACCGGGCAGGCAATTGGTGTGTGGAGAAAAATAAATCCACTGAAAAAACACTCATGCCAATGGCGCCCAAAGGCACCAGGCCAATCTCTACATGGCGCCGGCTTATGACCTCGCACAACAGCGAGCCAATGCCGATACCAATCGAAAAAATGACCAGCAGCAACGATGCCACCTGCGCGTCACCGTGCAGGACTTCCTTGGCAAGACTTGGAAATTGGCTCAAAAAAACAGCGCCAAAAAACCACATCCAGCTTATGCCGAGCAATGATCGAAACACCACAATATTCCCATGCGCGATACGCAGGTTGCGCATGGTCTCGGTAAACGGGTTCCAGTTGATGCGCAGCCCAGGATCGGTGGCAGGAGAGGATGGAATCCACTGCGCCACCAAGCGGCCCAATACGGCCAGTCCCACACAAGCCGTGCTGACGTAAGCCGGACCGACTTGCGGCACGGCGATCAGCAAACCTCCCACTACGTTGCCCAAGAGAATGGCGACAAAAGTGCCCATCTCCACCATGCCGTTACCGCCGGTGAGTTCGCGCTCGGACAGGGCCTGCGGTAAATAGGCGAATTTGACGGGGCCGAAAAGGGTGGAATGCAGCCCCATCAAAAACGTGCACAGTAAAAGCGTAGGAACACTGGCTTGCAAAAACCCATAGGCTGCGATGAGCATGATGGCGATTTCAAGACTTTTCACAAACCGCATGACGCTTTGCTTGTCGTGTTTGTCGGCGAGTTGTCCACTGGTGGCCGAAAACAGCAAAAACGGAAGAATAAACAAGGCCCCGATTACCAGCCCCGCCATGGCCGGTGGCAGCCAGGCCACCGACAACTGGTAGGTAACCATGACGGTAAAGGCAAACTTGAACACATTATCGTTGGCCGCACCGAAAAACTGGGTCCAGAAAAACGGTGCAAATCGGCGCTGGCCCATCAGGGAAAACTGGTTGGGATGCGCGACGTGATCAGGCTTGCTCAGGTTTTGTGATGGGTCTGCTGGGTGCATCTAGTCGTCCTCAGGATGAGGGCTAGAGCTTAACCAAATCTGCCAATTCTTCGCGCCGCCAATCCATCCCGAATTTAGGCGCTTGGAGCGCTGCGTACATTGAGTGCGCCCGCGGAAATCCGTTTCGGCGCAGCCCGTCCAAACAGGCGCATCAGGGCAAATATCACCACCAGCGTCGTGACATAGACGATGAGTTGCAAGCCGGTGGGCCGGTCAGCATAGCCAACCAGCGAGTGGAGTGCCTTGCCGGCAACGCTGCCCTCCGAGATCACACCGGATGTATCCCAAATCACTTTGGCATACGCCGAAACCAGACCCGCCTGCTGCAGAAAGACAACTGCCTGGGCGGCCATACCCGCGGCAAGCAATGCGATCAAACGGCTCGTCACTGTGAACACATAGCGGGTTGGAATCTGCACCAGCCCGAAGTACATCACCGCGCTGACAATGGCGCCCAAGGCAAGCCCGATGGCGCCGCCCGCCAGCATGGATGACAACTTGCCCCCCTCCGAAAGCGCGATTCCGTACAAAAACAGCGCTACCTCCGACCCTTCACGCAAGACTGCCACCCCAACCACGATCGCCATAGCCGCCAGCGATCGCCGCCCGAGCGCCACGTCGCTGCCGAGTGCCTGCATTTCCTGTCCCATCTGGCGGCCGGTGCGGGCCATCCAGACGTTGTGGGCAGCCAGCATGACCACTGCAATTGCCATCACGCAGGCATTGAAAATTTCCTGACCGGCACCCTCCACCAGGTTGGCAAGT
>CAIOLZ010000072.1 GCA_903859265.1 uncultured beta proteobacterium | reverse complement strand
TGCGCTCGCCCAACGTGTCACGGCTTAGGTCGCGCACCGAGGCTGTTTACTTGGAAGTTGGGACCTAACTGCTGGGAATACAGTGGCTTATCCGGATGGCGACCTGTTGCGCGGGCACCGAACCGGAACTGGGTATTCACCCACAAGGATGGGACTCTCTATTTGTGAATAAACGCCTGACGTAAGCGACTGATACGGCACTCGCCCATTGGCGGCAGCACCGACTCGCGCATTTTAAAGCGAAAGGCAACATGGCGAGTCGGCACTGATCTTGCGTATCTGGGTGGTCCCTGACAACAGGCAGCCTATGTCGCCCAAAGAGCAAGCTGCCGGTGCCCGTTGTACAACAAGCCGGAACAAACCTTAGAATTTGCAAATGACCTCTAAAGCCCAATCTGCCCCCCACCGAATCGTGATTGTCGGGGGCGGAGCGGCCGGGCTGGAGTTGGCCACCAGTCTTGGCAACACGCTGGGACGCAAGGGGCAAGCGGACATCACCCTCATTGACAAGGCACGCACGCATGTGTGGAAGCCCAAATTGCATGAGATCGCAGCAGGCAGCATGGATGTGGCGCGCCACGAACTCAACTATCTCGCACAGGCGCACTGGCACCACTTTCACTACCGGCTGGGCGAAATGAACGGCCTGGACCGCTCCAGAAAGTTGGTGCATGTTGCCCCCTTTGTGGACGAGGACGGGGTTGCCGTCACCTCGCAACAGAGTTTTCCTTATGACACCCTGGTGGTGGCAGTTGGCAGCCGCAGCAACGATTTCGGCACGCCGGGCGTAGAGCAGCATGCGCTCAAACTGGAGACGCTCGCCGATGCCGAGCGCTTCCACCGCCGCATGCTCGATGCCTGTATGCGCGCCGATTCGCAAACGACGCCACTGCAGCCCTCACAGCTGCAGGTCGCGGTGATCGGCGCAGGTGCAACCGGGGTAGAGCTGGTGGCACAGTTGCACCGCACCACGCGCGAGGTGGTGGCTTATGGCCTGGACCGGATTGACCCGGAGCGCGACATCAAACTGCACCTGATCGAGGCGGCTGATCGCATCCTGCCGGCACTCTCGCCGCGCATCTCCAAGGGCGCGACAGACCTTCTCAACGGTCTTGGAATCGCCGTGCATACCTCAGCGCGCGTATCGGCGGTGGGTGGCGACAGCGTGCAACTTGCCGACGGGAAACTGATTCCGGCGGAACTCGTGGTGTGGGCAGCCGGCATCAAGGCACCCCAGTTTTTGCAAAATATCGATGGACTCGAAACCAATCGCATCAACCAGCTCGTGGTGCATCAGACCCTGCAGACGACGCTTGACGAGAATATTTTTGCCATGGGTGATTGTTCGGCGTGCCCCTGGCCTGAAAAAAACGGGTTTGTTCCGCCGCGCGCACAGGCCGCGCACCAGCAAGCGTCGCATTTGCGTAAACAGATCCGCCGGCGGTTGGCCGGTCAGCCGCTCGTGCCTTACCACTACCGGGATTTCGGCTCGCTGGTGTCGCTGGGCGACTACAGCGCCGTCGGAAGCCTGATGGGCGGGCTGATGGAAGGCAGTCTGTTCATCGATGGACTGATTGCGCGGCTGATGTACACCTCGCTGTACAAAATGCATGAACTCGCACTGCATGGCATCACCAAGGTTGCCATGGAGACACTGACCCGGGCGATTACGCGGCGCACGGAGGCCCACGTGAAACTGCATTAGCGCAGCGGCTTGCGTCCGAATCGTCCGCGGGCAGTTGAAGTGGGCACTTCAACAAGTCTGCCGGGGTTGAAGACCTAGCTCGGGTATTTTGAATCAGCTGCCCGCGTAGCCAATGACAGCAACCACATGGCAACCTGTCCCTGCTGCCACAAAGCCGTGCCATACCGTGTGCGAGTAGCGGATACGGTGGTCAAGCACAAAAAACACGACGCCAATCGTGTAGGCAAGCCCGCCGGCAACGAGCCAAAGAATCCCCGGCAAGGGCACATGCTCGGCCAAAGGCACTGCCGCCACGATCACAAGCCAGCCCATGGTGAGGTACAAGCCGGTCGATAGCCACGGATGTGCTAACCGATCAAATACCTTGAGTGCAATACCGAGTGCGGCCAGCGACCAGATCGTCCCCAACAAGGCCCATCCCCATGGCCCCCTGAGAGCACCCAAAGCGAATGGGGTGTAGCTTCCGGCGATGAACAGGAAAATAGCGGCGTAGTCGAACTTCAGCAAAATGCTTTTGGCACGCCCCTGCGGCAACGCGTGGTAAAGCGTGGATGTCAGGTACAGCAGCACCATGGTCAGCGAAAAGGCAATAGCACCCACCATGCTTGCCGCATGCATATGCCAGGCCGAAGCCACAATCAATGGAACACAGGCAATGGCTCCCAATAGTGCCAGGCCGTGGCTGACACTATTGGCGATTTCCTCGCCAAGGCTTTGATTGCGTTCAGGCATGGGCGACATTGTGCATCGGATCGGAGCTGCGATCTGATCGGGCCACGCCAGCGGGAAGTTGAAGACACGCGACCGGACCTTGGTGGGCGGGCGCGGTCATTGAGGGTAGCGGTACTCTCTTACCTATGCGGGTGCGACTTGCAGCTTGCCGTGCTGGCTTGCCAGAGTGTGGGCCAGCAAGCGCGCTACCGCATAAATCGCGTCAATGCTGGGGGTGGGTGTCTGGGTGATTTTGCCCAGTTCCACAACCGACCCGACCAGGGCATTGAGCTCAAGCGCGCGGCCGGCTTCGACATCCTGCAACATCGACGTTTTATGGGCGCCGATTGCCTGCGCGCCGGCAATGCGTTGGTCCAGTGACACCTTGAACGCTACCCCCAACTTTTCTGCAACCGTTTGTGCCTCGCGCATCATGTTGGCCGCCAGTTCCCGAGAAGGCGCAAAAGTGCAAATGTCTTCCAGCGTTGCATGGCTTAGGGCAGAGATCGGGTTAAAGCTCAGGTTGCCCCAGAGCTTTAGCCAAATTTCACCTCGGATATCTTTGGTCACAGGCGCCTTGAATCCAGCGCGAATCATGACCCGGGACAGGGTGTCAATCCTTTCGCTGCGGTTGCCATCGAGCTCACCCAAGGTAAATCGGTTGCCTTCAATGACCCTGACAACCCCTGGTGCAATCAATTCGGCGGCGGGATACACAATGCTGCCCACAATGCAGCCGGGATCGATTTGCGCCGCAATCCGCCCGTCCGGGTCCACACTGTGGAGAACGGTGCCTGCATGGGGCCCGCTGTACTTTTGGAAATACCACCATGGAATCCCATTGATCATGGTCACCAGCATCGTTTTTTCAGTGACCATGTGCAGCAGGTTCGGCAGCAGGTCGCTCACCTGATGGGCCTTGACGGTCAGAAAGACAACGTCCTGCGGGCCGGCTTCCTGCATATCCAGGACCGCCTTGGCATCGGGCGCCAACTCTTCGGTACCATCTTCGAGCACCAATTTGAATCCGTTGGTTTGAATCGCCGCAAGGTTTTTGTTTCGGGCGATGAACGTGACGTCTTCACCGGCACGGGACAGGCGAGCACCCAGGAGCCCCCCAATGGCGCCCGCGCCAACGATTGCAATTTTCATAGTTCGTATCCTGTTTAGATCGAGGCTTCAGATGCACTCATCATTTTTTTGCGCATCGGTTTGAGTACCAGCAATGCCATTGCTGCGGCTACCAGGTTCATGATGCTGGCGGTTAGAAAGACGGCCATCCATCCGCCCGAAGCAGCCAGCACACTGGCCAGTGGTACCAGGAGCGAAGCCGTACCC
>CAIOLZ010000071.1 GCA_903859265.1 uncultured beta proteobacterium | reverse complement strand
CTTGCCGGCTGCACGGCCCTTGGCCTTTTGCGCTTGCATGGCGGCGTGAAAACCATCGTCATCGACGCGAACCCCAACTTCCCGGCAAACGTCTTGAGTGAGGTCGAGCGGGAATCCGTAAGTGTCATGCAACTTGAAAGCGAGCGTGCCAGGCAAAACAAACGGCGCCAATTCGCCGTTTTGAACATCCTTCAAATATTGGCGATGTGCGATGCCGAGCAATGTTTTGTCGGAGAAATATCCCGCAATTTCGTCGTTCAAAATTTCCATGCCTGCGGCCAGCGTTTCAAAGAAACGCTCTTCTTCCACCTTGAGCACCTCGGTAATGCGCTTCTCATCGGCCCGCAGCTTGGGATAAGCCTCGCCCATCAGTTGCACGAGGTCGGCTACCAGTTTGTGGAAAAACGGCGTCTTTTTTCCCAGCTTGTAACCGTGGCGGATTGCGCGGCGCACGATGCGGCGTTGCACATAGCCCCGGCCTTCGTTGCTGGGAATCACCCCGTCGCTCACCAGAAAGGCGGTTGCACGAATATGGTCGGCAATCACGCGCAGGCTCTTGTTGGAGAGATCTGTTTCACCGGTTTCCCGGGACGCCGCAGCAATCAGGCGGTCAAACAGGTCGATTTCGTAGTTGCTATGCACGTGCTGCAGGATGGCAGCCAGGCGTTCCAGCCCCATGCCGGTGTCCACGCAGGGTGCGGGCAGCGGTTTGACCGAGCCATCGGCCTGCATGTCGAATTGCATGAACACGTTGTTCCAGATTTCGATGTAGCGGTCGCCATCGGCATCAGGACTTCCGGGCGGGCCGCCTGCGACTTCGGGGCCGTGGTCGTAAAAGATCTCCGAGCAAGGGCCGCAAGGGCCGGTGTCGGCCATCATCCAGAAGTTGTCCGACTGGTATTTGCCGCCTTTGTTGTCACCAATGCGCACGACGCGCCCGGGCGGCAGACCGATGTCTTTGGTCCAGATGTCGTAGGCCTCGTCGTCGTCAATATAGACGGTGGCCCAGAGTTTGTCGGCAGGCAATTTGTACACGGTCGTAAGCAGCTCCCATGCCCACATGAGGGACTCGCGCTTGAAGTAATCCCCAAAACTCCAGTTGCCCAGCATCTCAAAGAAGGTGTGGTGGCGCGCCGTGTAGCCCACGTTTTCCAGGTCATTGTGTTTGCCACCGGCGCGCAAGCAGGCTTGCACGGAGGCGGCGCGCACATAGGAGCGCTTGTCGGTGCCTAAAAACACGTCCTTGAACTGCACCATGCCCGAGTTGGTGAACATGAGCGTGGGGTCGTTGCCCGGCACGAGCGGACTGCTGGCTACAACGGTGTGGCCCTTGGAGGCAAAAAAATCCAGAAAAGTCTTGCGAATTTCTGCGACGCTCATGGCGCTGGGCGGGGTGCCGGTTTTGACGGTCTGGGTCATGGTTCGTTGGGTCTTTGGTACGTTGGGCCGGGCTTGACAATAAACACCAGCGGTGCAACCCCGCATTATCGCGCGGCAAGTGGCCCCGTTTGCCCGGCGGCAGGCGGTGCCAGACCAGCGCCAGGGCGGCGGTATGCTCCAGCGATCTCGATTAGTTCACAATTCGCGATTCGACGCGCCAAACAGGAGCCCCACCATGGACATGAAAACCTCGCCCCTCTCCTTGCTCAAAGACCCCTCCATTTTCAAGACCGACGCATTGATCAACGGCCAATGGGTGTCGGGCACTTCTCGCTTCGAGGTGCTCGACCCGTCCAACGGGCGCAAGCTTGCCGACGTCGCCAACCTCGGCCCTGCGGAGACCGAAGCCGCCATCGCTGCAGCCAACGCTGCCTGGCCGGCATGGAAGGCCAAAACTGCCAAAGAGCGCAGCATCATTCTGCGCAAATGGTTCGATTTGTTGATGGCCAACCAGGAAGACCTGGG
>CAIOLZ010000070.1 GCA_903859265.1 uncultured beta proteobacterium | reverse complement strand
TCCAACCGTACTGAGCTATTCCACCAGCGCCACCGACTTCAATTGCGCCCACACCGCAAGACCGGCTTGCAGGCCCAACTGGTGTGCGGACCGCGCCGTAATGCGTGACAGCAAGGTGGCCTGACCGCACTGCAGTCGCACCACGCACTGGGAAGGATGCGCGTCGGGTGTAATCCCCAGCACGGTGCAGGACAGCAGGTTTTGAATGCTGGTGTTGTGCGGCTTTGCGGTGGCAATGCTGACATCGCGCGCCAAGACACGAACCCGCACCACCTGCTGCAGGCGCAGCGCGTCCGCGCGTAGCCACACGCTGCCGCCGTCAAATCCCACCTGGGCCAAGTGCCATTGCGCATCGATCGCGACAACGGTTCCCTGCAACAGTGTGGCTGCGTCCTGACCAGCCAGTGGAAAACCGGTCTCGCCCGCCAGCACCTGCGCAACCGGCCCCGTGGTCACCGCACGTCCGCCCGACATCACCACAACGGTGTCGGCCAGACGGGCCACTTCATCGGCCGAGTGGGTGACATAGAGCATCGGAATGCGCAGCTCGTCGCGCATGCGTTCCAGCCAGGGCAGGATATCTGCCTTTCGCGCGGCATCGAGCGCGGCCAGCGGTTCGTCCAGCAGCAGCAGACGCGGCTGGGTTGCCAGTGCTCGTGCAATGGCGACGCGCTGACGCTCCCCCCCTGACAACTGCTGGGTGCGACGCCCGAGCAGTGCCCCTATGCCTAGCATTTCAATGGTTGCGTCCAGAGACAGCGCGCCCGGCAAGGCCTTGAGGCTGCGCTTTCGGGCGTACTCCAGGTTGCCGCGCACATCCAGATGGTCAAACAGGCTGGCTTCCTGAAACACATAGCCCAAAGGGCGTTGCCAGACAGGCAGATTGATATTTTTTTCGGTGTCTTGCCACTGCAAGCCCCCGATCTCCAGCCGGGCTTGAAGCGGCTGTTCCAGGCCGGCTACACAGCGCAGCAGAGTGGTTTTGCCAGAACCCGAGGCGCCGTACAACACGCTGATGCCGCTGGCGGGCAAGCGCAAATCGACGTCCAGCGAAAAACCCGGGGCGAGGTTGTCATGCTCGCCGGGCGGTGGTTGCACGTGCTGCAGCTGCACCCTAAAGTGGTTGATCCCTGTCATAGCGGCACACGTGCTTGTCGCTTGCGCAAGTGGCCCAGCGCCAGCAGCACGGCGAAGGAAAACAGCACCATCACGGCAGCCAAAGCGTGCGCCGCACCGAACTCCATTGCTTCAACGTGGCCATAAATCTGGGTTGACACCACACGCGTGTGACCGGCGATATTGCCGCCGATCATCATCACCACGCCGAACTCGCCCACCGTGTGGGAAAACGCCAGCACTGCGGCTGTCAGATACCCGGGCAGCGCCTGCGGCAGTGCCACCGTGAAAAACGCATCCAGCGGGCGTGCGCCCAAGGTGGCCGCGACTTCCAGAGGGCGCGGGCCTATGGCCTCAAATGCGTATTGCAGCGGCTGCACGGCAAACGGCAGTGAATACACCAGTGAACCCAGCACCAAACCGGCAAAGGTAAAGCTCAAACCACCGATTCCGACAGCGTTTGTAAGTTGCCCGATCCAGCCCTGGGGCCCGAACGAGACCAGCAAATAAAAACCCAGCACCGTTGGTGGCAGCACCAGCGGCAACGCTGCCAGCGCAGCCACCGTGCTGCGCATACGGGAATGGCCGCGTGCGAGCCACCAAGCCAGCGGTGTGGCCAACACCAGCAACAGCGCGGTGGTGGTCAGGGCCAGTTGGAGCGTCAGCCAGATGGCGTCAAAGTCTTCAGTGCTGATCAGCATGCGGGCAAAGGTGGGTGTGCAACGAAGTCGGGATGTAGGTGCAATAGTGGGTCACACGCTGTGTTTCACGCGATTGCGCTATGGTATCGCCATGACTATTTCTTTCTGGCGCCTTGGTGGACGTTCTCTTTACCGTGATCTGCGCGGGGGGGATTTGCGCCTGCTGATCGTGGCGGTGACATTGGCGGTCGCGGCGCTGAGCGCGGTTGGGTTTTTTGCGGACCGGCTCAAAGGCGGGCTGCAGCGTGACGCGCGCCAATTGCTGGGTGGTGATGCGGTGGTGGCCAGCGACAGCGCGACGCCACCGGCCTTTATCGAACAGGCCCGTTCGCTGGGTTTGGCGAGCGCAGGAACATTGGGATTCCCGACCATGGCGCGCGCCACGGATGCCAGGGGCGGCGGCTCCAAATTGGTCTCTCTCAAAGCAGTCGATCCGGGCTATCCCCTGCGGGGTGCGCTGCGTCTGGAGTTGCCGGACGCGCGCCAGCAAGAGGTTCCCGCGCAGGGAATTCCACCGCGCGGCGTGGTCTGGGTGGATCCGTCCTTGCTGGAAACCTTGGGTCTGACC
>CAIOLZ010000069.1 GCA_903859265.1 uncultured beta proteobacterium | reverse complement strand
CTGTGAGCGCCGGATCTACCGAACCAGCACCACCCCTGGCCTTGTTTTCCCTCGGTAATCTTGTCATCGGTACGGGCGCGTTTATTCTGGCAGGCATTCTGGCGGATATCAGTGCAGACTTCAGAGTCGGAGTTCCAGCGGTGGGCCAGGCGATGACGGCCTATGCGTTGTCCACCGCAGTACTGGCGCCTTTGCTGCTTGTCCTGACGCTGCTTTACCTCACCGCCACGTTCACCATGTTCGGCTATATCGGTCCGGTACTCCAGGCACTCGGACCCATGACTTTGGGACAGGTATCGTTCGCGTTGCTGGCGGTCGGTGTATCGGGCGTCATCGGCACGCTAATTGGTGGCTGGGCCACGGACCGTTTCGGGCCAGCACGCACCCTCACGATGCAGTTGACGGTTTTCACGCTGGCACAAATAGCGGTGCCATTCACAAGTGGCAGCTTTTTCGCGGTGGTGTTGGCACTTCTGGTTTGGGGAATCGCCGGCTTTGGCATGATGGCGCCCCAGCAGGCGCGGCTTGCTGCAGCCTCACCTGCCAATGCGCCTTTGCTGCTTTCGCTCAATACATCGATGCTGTATTTTGGAACGGCCCTGGGTTCCATGGTCGGTGGCGCGGCCAGTTCTCAACTGGGCTTTGGTCACCTAGCATGGGCCGGAGTGCCTTTTCAACTGCTGGGGCTTTTAACGCTCGACGTTGTTCGGAAAAAGCGCTGAGAGGACCCATCCAAAGGTTCGAAAGGTTAGCCATACTTGGACAGGGGTACCGACGCACATCGTGCATGGGCGAGCTCAGGTAGCCGCACGGATGTACCAGCGAGAAGTACCTAGACGTGGCTACCAGTGTGCCGGAACACTCGCTTTACAGAGCACAGCGGTGTGGTGCCGTACAGAGTTTGTTCATAGGGCGTCCGACATTAAGCGATGAACCTCACGAATTTGCACTCTTGCGATTGCCGACAGCCATGTTTGCATGATCACGCGCCGAAGCTTTAATGCCGTGGCGCCTGGTCTCTTAGGCAGTGCGCTGGCTGTTTCAGCCTGCTCGCCGGATCTGGGCGCATCGCGCTACGAAGCTGAAGCGGCTCAAACTTGGCGGCCACGCGCCATCGTGGATACGCAAGGTGTTGCACTTTTGAGTGAACTCGTCCGCTATGCCACGCTGGCGCCATCCAGCCACAACACACAGTGCTGGAAATTCAGAATTGAAGAATGGGCAATCACCATAATGCCTGACCTTTCCCGGCGATGTCCGGCGGTGGACCCCGACGAGCACCATATGTTTGTTTCGCTGGGTTGCGCCACCGAGAACCTTGCCCAGGCTGCACGCGCCCATGGACTATTTGCCAATGCACAATTTGACATGCACCAGGACGCCATCCGGATCGCCCTGACTGCGAGTACCCCGTTGGTTTCACCGTTGTATCAAGCGATCCCGTTGCGTCAATGCACGCGGGGTGACTATGACGGAAAACCCCTGTCCAGCGGTGAACTGGCGTTGCTGGAGCGCACTGGCGCCTCAAGCGCAGTGCATGTGTTGCTTCTGCCCGATCGTTCCATCATGGATCAGGTGCTTGACCACATCGTTCAAGCCAACACGTCCCAGATGGCAGATCCTGCTTTCGTCAAGGAACTCAAAACCTGGATCCGCTTCAATGGCGCACAAGCCGTCCGCACAGGGGACGGCTTATTCAGCCCCACCACCGGCAATCCCGCGATTCCAAGCTGGCTGGGTGACATGGCATTCGGAATGTTCTACAAGACCAAGGGAGAGAACGACAAGATTGCGCGCCAGCTGCGCAGTTCAGCAGGTGTTGCGGTTTTCACGGGCCAGGCGGCAGACAAGGCGCATTGGATTGAGGTGGGACGGTGCTATGAACGGTTTGCGCTGCAAGCCACTGCCTTGGGAATTCGCACCGCTTTTCTCAACCAGCCTGTGGAAGTTTCATCCATGCGACCGGCGTTTGCCTCGTCCTTGGGGCTTGGGGACCAGAGACCTGATCTTGTGGTCCGATTTGGACGGGGGCCGAGAATGCCGCTGTCGCTGAGGCGGTCCGTTCACTCCGTGCTTATTTGAGCAGCCTTGCAAACATTACTTCAGCTTGAAAGTTGGTGCGCCGCAGAGTGAGGGTCGTTTTCACGGCTTTCGAGCCGGATTGTCGTCAGCGCTGCAGGCATTGCTGCGACCTAAGCAACAACATAGGCAATCGGTAGAAATGTGGGTAGAAATAGAAAACGGGCCGAGAAGGCCCGTATTCATTCGCTAGCTGGCGGAAACGGAGGGATTCGAACCCTCGATGAGGCTCTACACCCCATACTCCCTTAGCAGGGGAGCACCTTCGGCCACTCGGTCACGTTTCCAATGGCACACATTATCTCATGAGATCGCGCGGTTTCAAGCCGTGGCTTGGTCGAGATCAAACGCTTTGTGCAATGCCCGCACCGCGAGTTCCATGTACTTTTCGTCGATCACCACGGAGGTCTTGATTTCGGATGTGGAGATCATTTGAATGTTGATGCCTTCTTCGCTCAAGACGCGGAACATTCTGCTGGCAACGCCCACGTGGCTGCGCATGCCAATACCGACGATGGAGACTTTGCAAATCTTGGTGTCGCCAATAATTTCCTTGGCGCCCAAAACCGGAAGCACCTTCTCTTTCAGGATGTCGATCGTTTTTGCATAGTCGCCACGATTGACCGTGAAGCTGAAATCGGTTTTACCGTCCTTGCTGACGTTCTGAATGATCACGTCCACGTCGATATTGGCATCGGCCACCACGCCCAGGATCTGATAGGCGATGCCCGGCGTGTCGGGCACGCCGAGCAAAGAAATTTTGGCCTCGTCGCGGGTAAATGCGATGCCGGAAACAATGGCTTGTTCCATGTGTTCGTCTTCCTCAAAAGTGATCAATGTGCCGGATGCGGCCTCTTCAACGATATCAATGTCCCAGGGGGTAAAGCTGCTCAAAACCCGCAGTGGGACCCGGTATTTGCCAGCGAATTCAACCGACCGGATCTGCAATACCTTGGAGCCCAGGGACGCCATCTCCAGCATTTCTTCGAAGCTGACGGTAGAGAGACGCCGGGCATCGGGGACCACACGCGGATCGGTGGTGTAAACACCATCCACATCGGTATAAATCAGGCATTCAGCGGCTTTCATCGCTGCCGCCACCGCCACTGCCGAGGTGTCCGAGCCGCCGCGGCCCAACGTGGTGATGTTGCCGTGTTCGTCCAGCCCCTGAAAGCCCGTCACGATCACTACCTTGCCCGCCTCCAAGTCGGATCGCACACGCGCATCATCAATCGACTCGATGCGGGCCTTGGTGTAGGCGCTATTGGTGCGAATGGGAACCTGCCAGCCGGCGTAGCTCACCGAAGGCATTCCCTCGGCCTGCAGGGCAATGGCCAACAAAGCGCTGGATGCCTGTTCGCCCGTTGCGGCCAGCATGTCCAATTCTCTGCTGTAGGCATCGTCTTTCTTTTGTGGCGCAAGCTCACTTGCAAGTCCTAGCAAGCGGTTGGTTTCGCCACTCATTGCCGAGGGTACAACCACCATCTGGTGCCCGGCGCGGGCCCATTTGGCAACGCGTTTTGCGACGTTGCGGATGCGCTCGGTGGACCCCATCGATGTGCCACCGTATTTATGAACTATCAGAGCCATTGGGTCGAGATTCGCTTTGCAAAAGCTCGGGATTGTACCAATCGAGCACCTGCCCCCGCCGGACCACAAAACCCTGCCCAACCTTGATGTGAATGTGGCGTCCGCGGTTCACGCAGTCCCGGATTTGCGCTAAAAGTTCAGTCAATTGGGCCGCGCTTGGAATCACCTGAAAGCGACTTTTCAGCCAGTAGCGCAATACGTTTGCGAGGTGTGCATCATCGAGTTTTTGCAATTCTTTGATGAGAGGCATCGCGTCAGCAGTGCGCAAATTTGCCTGCAACTCCTGTTTCGCGAGGTCTTCGAGCAGTCCTGTTGCAACCGCGCAATGGGCTGCGCTGCGTGCCACCGTAT
>CAIOLZ010000068.1 GCA_903859265.1 uncultured beta proteobacterium | reverse complement strand
TGGCTGAGCTTGGTATAGATGGCCTTGATGACCGGTTCACTGTGCCATTCGCTGGCACGTCGGTACCAGTGGTTAAGGCGGATTTCGCCGCAAAAATGCAACATCAGCGTCTCCAGCGCGGGTGCCGGGTCGAACTCGAAACGTACGGCATGGAGTTCCTGTTCGGTCGGTACCAAATCGGGCCGGAAGCGGCGCAAATACTCCATCAGGACCAGCGAATGTTTCTGCTCCTCAAAAAACCAGATCGACATGAAGGCCGAAAAATCGCTGTCACCACGGTTATCCCGCAGAAACATCTCTGTGGCCGGCAAGGCAGCCCACTCGGTGATCGCGTTCATCTTGATGGTGGTCGCCTGCTCGTCGCTGAGCCGGCTGGCATCGAACAAAGACCATGGAATATCCTTTTCCATGTCCCAGCGCACGGATTCGAGTTGCCTGAATAGTTCCGGATAAAGCATGTGCACCTTTCTATGCGCCAGAATTTTAATCGTCCCCTGAACCGTCCAATCCATGCTCCGGTCATGGACAGACCGGTCTAGAATGGTTTAATTACCGATCGGTCACAATATTACCAACTAGTTTTTGCTTGCAATGAAAATCGCCATCGTCGGTTCAGGTATTTCTGGTCTTGCTGTCGCGCACCGACTTCGGGGTCGTGCGGATATCACGCTGTTCGAAGCCGGCGACTACTTTGGCGGACACACCCATACGGTGGACGTTACGTTGCCCGTTGCCGACCGAACGGTCACCTGGGGCGTTGACACCGGCTTTCTGGTGTTCAACGAGCGCACATACCCTGAACTGATTGCCCTGTTTGCGGAACTTGGCGTGGCCACTGCCAAATCCGATATGTCTTTTTCAGTCCGGGTCCCCGGGGCTTATGGCGCATCGGCACTGGAATGGAGCGGCTCCAACCTGAATACGGTATTTGCCCAGCGCAGCAATCTGCTGCGGCCCTCCTTCCTGCGCATGCTGCGCGACGTGCTGCGTTTCAACCAACTGGCGACCGACATCGCAGAGCGCGGTGCCGAGTCCGAACTGGTGCAGCCGCTGGCCACTTTTCTGGACGCCCACGGCTTCTCGCAGGAATTTCGCAACTGGTACTTTTTGCCAATGCTGGGCTGCATCTGGAGTTGCCCGACCGACCAGATGCTGTTGTTCCCCGTGGCGACCATGATCCGCTTTTGCTACAACCATGGACTGATTCAGGTCAGCAATCGCCCGCAATGGTGGACCGTCACCGGCGGGGCGCGCTGCTATGTGGAAAAAATCACCGCGCATATTGCAGACAAGCGCCTCAATACCGCCGTGCAACGCATTCTCAGAAAGGATTCCGGCGTACTGGTGACATCCGCCGGCCAGACCGAGCGTTTCGACAAAGTCGTGCTGGCCTGCCATTCCGACCAATCGCTGGCGCTGCTCGGGGACGCCAGCGCGCAAGAGCAAAACATGCTGGGCGCAATCCGGTATCAGGACAACCTGGCCGTACTGCATACGGACACGACCGTTTTGCCAAGCCGCAAGCTGGCTTGGGCAGCGTGGAATTACGCGCGGTCCGCCGCCACCGCGCAGACCGAAACCCGAGTTTGCCTTCACTATCTGCTCAACAAGCTGCAACCTTTGCCGTTTCAGCAAAACGTGCTGGTGTCGCTCAACCCGCTGGTCCCGATCGACGATCGCTACGTGCATGGAACCTTCCATTACGCGCACCCGGTTTTCGATCTCGCCGCGATCCGGGCGCAAAGCCGCTTGGGCGATTTGCAGGGCCAGCGCAACACCTATTTTTGTGGCGCATGGACCGGCTATGGCTTCCATGAAGACGGTCTGAAATCCGGGCTGGCTGCGGCAAAGCAGATCGAACAAATCCTGCAAAATTAGAATTTCGTCCATCGCACCCGCCCATGCCCGCAACCCGCCCTCCGCTTGATAACCGCGCCCAACTGGGATTTGGACAGGTGCGCCACACGCGACTCAAGCCAGCGCGCAACCAGTTTGCTTACGGCACTTATTTTTTGATGCTCCCCATGCGCAGCATCGCGCGCAGCGGACCGGGTGCCCTGGCCTGGAACCGTGGCGCGGCATTGAGCTTTTTTGATGCCGACCATGGCGACGGTCGCTCTGTGCAGGCGGGTGGAGCGCTCGCCTGGCTGGAAGAATTGCTGGCGTCTGAAAACATTGAAGGTGCCGATGGAGAAATCTGGTTGCACTGCTACCCCAGAGTGATGGGTTACACCTTCAAACCGGTGAGTTTCTGGTATTGCCACGCGGCCGACAACAGCCTGCGGGCGATCGTGGTGGAGGTCAACAATACGTTCGGCGAGCGCCACTGTTACATCCTCGACGCTCCCACGCTAGGCGCTGAACTGCGGGCCCGCAAGGTGTTCCATGTATCGCCCTTTTGCAATGTGGAGGGCGGCTACCGTTTCCGCTTCATGATCACGCCTGACCGCAAGCGCAGCGTTGCCCGCATCGATTACGACGACGCGCTCGGGCCCTTGTTGCAAACCAGCGTCAGCGGAGAACTCGAACCGCTCACACCAGCGAGCGTGCGCAAGGCGCTGTGGCGCTATCCGGCCATGACGCTGGGCGTGGTGCTGCGCATCCACTGGCAGGCGGTCAAACTGTTTGTCAAACGGGTACGGTTTTTCAGCAAACCGTTGCCGCCCGAATCCTTTGTCAGCCGCTGAAATTTTTAACCCCAACCTGCTCACCCTGAAACGCCATGAACACCAACACCATGAGCCCCGCCCGCAGCGCGTCGTTCGAACTGCCCCATGGCGCGCCAGCGGCAGCGCGCACGGTTTTCAAACTATTGCAAGGCCTGCGCCACGGCAGCGTGACGGTGCAATTGCCTGACGGCGCCATGCACCGCTTTGGCGGCGAGTCCATGCCACACGCCACGCTGTGTTTGCACAACTGGAATGTCTGCGGTGCAGCCCTGCGCTCTGGCGATATCGGGTTTGCCGAAACTTATATTGCCGGTGACTGGACCACCCCCAATCTGGCCGAACTGCTGCGTGTGATGGTGAAAAATCGCACGGTCATTGAAGGCATTATTTTTGGCTCCTGGGCCGGTCAGTTGGTGTATCGCATCAAGCACTGGCTCAACCGCAATACGCGCGCCAACAGCCAGAAAAACATCCACGCCCACTACGACCTCGGCAACGCTTTTTACGCCCTCTGGCTGGATGAAACCATGAACTATTCATCGGCCCTGTTCAACGGAGATTTGCAGCAGTCCCTGCCGGCTGCACAAAAAGCCAAAGTTCGCCGGGCCTTGGAAGCTGCCGGTGTCAAACAAGGTGACCGGGTCCTTGAAATTGGCTGCGGCTGGGGGGCGCTTGCCGAAATGGCGACCACCGAATTTGGCGCCAGCATCACCGGTGTGACGCTGAGCACCGAACAACTTGACTTCGCCAGAGCGCGCATGCAGCGCCATCAGGTTGAACACATGGCCGACCTGCGCATGCAGGATTACCGCGACATTGCAGATGCTCCTTTTGACGCCATCTGTTCGATAGAAATGATCGAGGCAGTGGGCCGGGAATACTGGCCGACCTACTTTCGCACCGTCGCCAAATTGCTCAAGCCCGCAGGGCGTGCCTGCATCCAGAGCATCGTGATCGATGACACGCTGTTTGAGCGCTACATCCACTCGACGGATTTCATCCAGCAGTACATTTTCCCCGGCGGTTGTCTGCCCAGCCCGGGCGCTTTTGTCGCCGAAGCAAGAGCGGCAGGGCTGGAGGTCGTGGACCAGTTCGCGTTCGGCTTGGACTATGCCGAAACGCTGCGGCGTTGGCGCGATGTTTTCCTGGCGCAACGCGACGCGGTCACGGCCAACGGCTTTGATGAACGTTTCATTCGCATCTGGGAGTTTTATCTGGCGTACTGCGAGGCAGCGTTCGACGAGGGCAACATCGACGTTGTGCAGTACACCTTGCAAAAACCGGCGCATTGAACGTCGATGCGCGCGATGCCTATCCGCCGTTACGGCAAGCTTTCCG
>CAIOLZ010000067.1 GCA_903859265.1 uncultured beta proteobacterium | reverse complement strand
GTCATGGTGCCGGTCTGCGGACCGACAGCACGGCTGACATAAGTCAAGCGGATAAGCATTTCAGGACCCCTTGCGTTGCATGAGGAGACCAATCTTACAGACGCTTTTCCCTGAGCTGCCGAAAATAGGTGACTGCTGGCAAAGGCGTAAAAGCGTTTTTATCTTGGAGCGGACCACAATCCTTTTGGGCCCAGTCCTACAGGTTGGCAGGCAAAGGGTGCACCACGCGCAGTTCTGACTCGTCCCGGAAGTGGATGATCCAAAAAGCCGGGTTTTGCGCCGCATTGGGCAAAATATAGCTCACGTTTTTTGGGGCAATGTGCACGGCGGTAGCGCCTTCGTGGGGAGCACCGGCGTGGTAGTGCCGGTAAGTGGAAACCAGAGGCGGCAGGATTGAAAGCACGTCAACCAACGGGTCTGTGATTCGGATGCTGTCCGTGTGCAATCCAACCACGTGAATTGACGTGCTGCCAATCTGGGTTTCGGGTGGCACTTCTACAAAAAGCACAGCGTCCGTGTTGATAAGGACCGCCTCCGGCATATTGGGGTTGGTCGCTTTGTGGAACTGCACAATGGGCATAGCAGTTGATACCCTCAGATCGCGGATTGGTTCATTGGCGCACTTTGCTCTCGTGACTGGACAATTGCTGTGTGCCAGCGCACCTATGGCTTTGTCGGATCACAATGTGCTGTTGAGTTCATGCGTTGCACAGTAGGCAAGTTTTGCGCAGACCAATTGTTCGATCAACGTGTCCACGGCCACCTCATCCGCATCTGGTTGGGATTTCAAGCGCACCAATTTGCTCAGAGCGAGTAAGTATTTCTCGCGTGCCACGATTTGCGAAAGCAGCGTGTCCCGTCTATGGGGGTGAGAGTCCGTTGAAAGGGGCGCGAGAATTTCGTCGGCAAGCTTTTCCAAATTACTTTGGTCCTGGCTGAGCGCTATCCGGATTTTTGTATGCGCAATTTCTTGCAGGCTTGCATTCCATTCAGACACGGCGAACTCCTCCAGATGCGTTTAGCGCGTGCACCGTAAGATGCCACCGCACACAGAAAAAGTCCGTTGGGTAGCGCACATTGCAAATCAAGTACAGGAAATTTCAGTAGGCTTCATCGGCAACATAAGTGATAAGCGACGCCAAGTTTCCCAAAAGCCGCGCAGCTTCATTGCCGCCGGACGGTTAGACCCCATCCATGTGAGTTCCCAGCCAGCTATTCCTGAAGCCGCCGCGTACACCGGAATAAGTAGATGCTCCCACCGGCCAACCAAGCCCGATTGGGCAGGTAGATCGGGGGGCTCTTCGTTGACTCAGTGGGCGTAAACGAACTCGGGCATGGCCTTGATCGATTCCTTGGTCGCGCCACTCAGCACGAGTTTGCCCGAATGGTTCTGAATCTGCGTGACAGGAATGGCCACGTCATGCCGGTCAATGCCGACAAAACCGCCCGCACCGACGATCACATAAGAAACGTTCTTGTCGGGTGAAATGATCAAGTCCTCTACTGTGCCTACCTTTTTGTCAGCGTCGTTGTAGATCGTCTTGCCCATCAACGTCTTTTTCACGCTCCAGCCCGTGGCGATCGTGGTTGACTCGACCACTGCGGTGGCTGTGCCGGCGACCTGGGCAACGGCAGGTGCCATCGCGCACATCGCTCCAAAAGTGGTCAGTGTTGCGAGAGCGATAGTGGGAAGTTTTTTATGCATGGTTTGGATCCTTGGTTGGTGATGCCAACCGATGAAGGATGGCTGGTACAGACCGGTACAAGTTTCAGTTAATTTGTTCAACACGTCTGTGCGAGAACGCACACCTCAGGTCCGCTTTTACAGACGTGCACATCCCGGACTCTTACCCATCATCTGGCCAAATTTTTTGGCAATACAAATTTCGTTTGTGCACCGACGAACAGATTCGATGGGTACTACCGGCTATGGTTAACGGGCGTGGCACTTGTTGCGCCCGACCAGTGGTCGGTCAATTTCAAAAGGAGCTAATCATGGGTATCAACAAAGACCAGGTAAAAGGAAGAATCGACGAGGCCAAGGGCAAAGTGAAAGAAGTCGCCGGCAAGGCCGTGGGCAATAAGAACCTTGAAATGAAAGGTAATGTTCAGAAAAACCTTGGCGCAGTTCAGGCATCCGTGGGCGATGCGAAAAAGGATTTCGCAGATGCAACCAAGACACCCTGATTAACACAAATAACTGGTAAACCGGGCCACACTTGGTCCAAGGAGTTAAGTAATGGACATTCTGATTGTTGCGATTGTTTTGCTGCTTCTGTTCGGAGGTGGCGGTGGTTTGTATTGGGGAATGGGAATGGGTTGGGGAATCGGCCCGATAGGGTTAATTGTTCTTGCCATCGTCATTTCCTACATTCTTTTTGGGTATCGGGGAAGAGGGGGCTAGGTGAGTAAGAAGTGGTGTGGATGCGTTGATGAGCCAGTTGCCTAACCTTGGACGCCAACGATTATTTCCCTCGTCAAATTCCGTCGATCCACGAAACTTTTGCCCGTATAACCGTTGCCAATAGGTCCCAAGGGTAAGGGTACCGATCCGTGAAGGCTCGAATCCGAACCCGGACTTACTGGCTGATTTTGCCGCCGTAAGTAACGACGGAAATGTCTCCGGCGTTCTGCAATCCCCGTGCGCCGGGCCGCGTGAAATCAAATACCAGGCCAGCCACTGTCAATGGCTTGCTTACGAGTGCATCGCGCAAGCCTCGTCGGGTGGGTTGACCGCCCAATGTGCGCAGGGCTTCGCAAAATACCATGACAGAGAGGTAACCCTCAAACGCCGATTCATCCAGCACAAATGCTTCTCCCGTCTGGCGGATTGCGGAGGAATTTTCGACCGCCCGTCGAAACTCTTGCGCCGCGACCAGCCCTTGTGCGTGGGGCGAGGGTAGGCCGCTTACGACACCAAGACCGCGCGCCGCCTCTTTCATGGATTTGAGCAACTGGCTGATGCCCACATCGCTGTGCGCCAAAAACAGTCCTTTGTAGCCAGCGGCGCGCATCTGGGTGATGAGCGCCTGCGTCATAAGGTAAGAACCCAAGGTCAAAATGACATCCGGCCTGGCCGCCCGCAGCACGGCAATCTGAGGGTTGATCTCCATGTTGGTATCACCGACGTCCACGTCGGCCACCAGCGTCAGGTTGCCATTTTTCAGGCCATCACGCAAAAAACCCATTTGACGCTGTGAATCGGGCGAGCGTGGATGAATCACCGCCAAACGTTTGAGACCCATCGTCTCGAGTTGGTTGACCATGCGCTGCATCACTTGGTCATCGGACTGACGTACCGGAAACATCCAGTCCCTGCCCGCGGCAATATCCGATTGCAATCCGGTGGCCGGGCCAATCAAAGGCACGCTCGCGCTTTGGAGCAGCGGCGCCACGGCGCTGGCGCTGGCTTTTCCGAGCGTGCCCAGCATGGCAAAAGGCGGCTCATGGCCGGGTCCGCTCAGCAAGGCATCTTTGGCTTCGGACAGGGTCTCTGCCGGGACCGTCAGAGTATCCACGGCCTCCAGGCGCAGCTTTCGCCCCTGTATGCCGCCATGCTGGTTGACATGTTCCGCGGCTACCTCGGCCCCGCGCAGGTAACCCATCCCCACCTCTGCAAAATCACTGCTCAACGGCATCAGCACCGCCAGCCGCACCTCGCTGCCAGAGATGCCCGGGTCGGCTCGCGACACGGTGCAACAACAGGCGCATAGCCACAGCACTGCGCAAGTAAACATGCTGCCGTACCAGTTTGTGCATCGCTTTTTATCAAAATTTTGCAAGAGAACACTTCCTCCGGTGACCTGTGCGGGCTCTATCGCAGATAGCATAAACGACAACGCAGGGCATGCTGGATTTTTGCTTGGAGCTCGAGTATGGCCTTGGGAGTGCTGGCCAAGAACTAGAATTTGCCGGGCCAGTTCGGTCGTGTTTGAACAACCCCTTGCCATGCTCCGCTTTAATTTCCGTTTGAACATCTCCACCCAGGAATACGTGCAGTATTACCGGGGAAACGTGCGCAATGTCATCGCAACATGTTCTGACGGGCGTACTGTTCAGTTTCCGGCTGGACTTCTCACGGCTTTTGTGACGAGTGCCGGGATACGTGGCGCATTTGAGTTGCTCTGTGATGAACAGGGCAAGGGTGCGCAGCTTTTTAAACGTTAAGGATTGACCATGAAATACCGACTGCTGGGCCGAACCGGCTTGTATGTATCTGAACTGTGCCTTGGCACCATGACCTTTGGGGACCAGGGATTTTGGAAAGTCATGGGCGGGCTCGGACAGGAGGCCGTCAACACGCTCGTGCGCCAGGCTTTTGATGGCGGGGTGAATTTCATCGACACGGCTGATGTGTATTCTTTGGGCGTGTCCGAAACCTTGACGGGGCAAGCGATCAAAAGCCTGGGTCTGCCGCGCGATGAGCTGGTGATTGCAACCAAGGCTTTTGGCCCGATGAGCGAGACAAAGATTAACGCCCGCGGCCAGTCGCGCTACCACTTGATGAACGAGCTTGACGCAAGTCTGAAGCGTTTGCAGGTTGATCACATTGATCTGTACCAGCTGCATGGCTACGACCCGCTGACCCCGCTGGAAGATGTGCTTGCGACCCTCAACGACATGGTGCGCTCTGGCAAAGTCCGCTACGTCGGTCTGTGCAACATGGCGGCTTGGCAAATCATGAAGGGACTGGCTATTTCGGAAAAAAATGGCTGGTCGCGTTTTGAGAGTGTGCAGGCTTATTACACCGTCGCAGGTCGGGATCTGGAGCGGGAAGTACTGCCGCTGGTACACGACCAGCAACTCGGCCTGATGGTGTGGAGCCCCCTGGCCGGTGGGCTTTTGAGTGGAAAATTTTCCTCCGATGGAAAGGGCCCCGAGGGCGCGAGGCGAGCGAGTTTTGATTTCCCGGTGGTTGACAAGGTGCGCGCGTTCAAGGTTGTGGACGCGATGCGGCCAATTGCCCAGAGCCACCAGGCCAGCGTGGCCCAAGTCGCATTGGCGTGGTTACTGAGCCGCCCGCAGGTCAGTAGCGTAATCATCGGCGCTAAAACGCCCGCGCAGCTTCAAGACAATCTGGGTGCATCGGCCCTCGCGCTGAGTCCACAGGATTTGCAGTTGCTGGACGACGTGAGCAAGTTGCCCCCTGAATATCCGGGTTGGATGCTGGCAATGCAGGGCCAATACCGTGCCAAGCCGCCGGTCAAAGACTGATTTTCAGGTCGCTGTTGGAGTTCTGGGCACGAAGCTTGTCCTTTTTGCTCGGCCGTTTGCCTTTGATCCCGCCACCGTTATGTAAGGGCGGTATCACCTCGGCCGCTTCAAAGCCTTCGACGGTGTCCAGCGGTAACGACAGCGCATTTCTCTTTTGAATCAGACGGAAATGTGGCTCCTGCGCTGGGGTGACAAAGCTGAAGGCGACGCCATGTTCTCCGGCACGGCCGGTCCTGCCGATGCGATGGGTGTAATCAATGCTGGACCTTGGCAAATCGTAGTTCACCACGACGGGCAACTGGTGGATGTCGATTCCGCGCGCCGCGAGGTCAGTGGCGACTATGGCGGTGAGCCGCGATGCTTTGAAATCTGCCAGCACCTGTGCGCGTTTACCTTGACTTAACTCACCGTGAAAAGGCTCGGCGTGAATCCGTACTTTACGGAGCTTGTCGGCAACGATTTCGGCGGCATGCTTGGTCGCTACGAACACCAGCACGCGTTTCCAGTGGTTTGTATTGATGAGGTGACGCAGCAATTGCGTTCGCCGGCCGGCATCCACCAGCACGGCGTGCTGTTCAATATCCGATTCTGTTTGCGGCTCCAAGGCAACGGCAATGCGCACGGGGTCCAGCAACAGCGCGTCTGCCAGTTCGACCACTGCCGCAGGAAAAGTTGCCGAGAAAAAAAGACTTTGACGGGCCTTTGGCAAGCACTCCAGTATGGACCGAAGTTCGTCCTGAAACCCCAATTCCAGGAGTCGATCCGCCTCATCCAGAACCAGGGTTTGTACCGTATCGAGGCGTACCGCGTTGTGGGCGATCAGGTCCAGCAGGCGGCCCGGAGTTGCCACCACAATGTGTGCGCCGCCCCGGAGCGCCAAAAGTTGCGGATTGATCGACACACCACCAAAAACCACCGTTATCCGGATTTCCTGTTGTAGGTGCCCTGCAAGTTCCCGCAATGTAGTGCCCGCTTGCACCGCCAATTCACGCGTGGGAACCAATACCAAAGCATGGATGCGGCGAGCCCGACCGGATGCCAACGTAGAGATTTTTTCCAGCAGTGGCAATCCGTATGCCAGCGTTTTCCCCGATCCGGTTTGCGCGCTGCCGACCACATCTCGGCCGGCAAGAATGGTGGGAATAGCTTCGGTTTGAATGGCTGAAGGACTGGAGAATCCTTCAATCTGCAGCGCCCGAACAATGGCGGGTGAAAGCCCTAATGCGGCAAACGGCATGAGGGGCGACCCGCTGCCTAGGGAGCGCCAGCCGCGACCGTGGC
The DNA here is from genome assembly GCA_903859265.1 of uncultured beta proteobacterium. Lineage (GTDB taxonomy): Bacteria > Pseudomonadota > Gammaproteobacteria > Burkholderiales > Burkholderiaceae_C > Allorhodoferax. Next base: position 18,970 of record CAIOLZ010000067.1, on the reverse strand, counting down.
TTGTGTATCGGCAACCCTGCGGGCGCCGTCGAAACGCTTGGCCCAATAGGAAACGCCCATGTCTTCAACCCGAACTTCCGCCCCGGGTTTTGGGGAATGTATGAATTTGCCGTTGCCGACATAAATACCAACGTGGCTGAAAGCCCGGCGCATGGTGTTGAAAAAGACCAAATCACCGGGTTTGAGGTCTTCCTTGTCGATTTTCTGGGTAGCGGCGGCTTGCTGTTCAGCTTTTCTCGGCAGCAACAAGCCCGCCGTCTGTTCGTACATGGCGCGCACGAAACCGCTGCAGTCAAAGCCGGTATCCGCATTGTTACCACCCCGGCGGTAAGGAACACCGAGGAATCCCAGGGCGCTTACCACCAGTTCTGACGCTTTCGATTCGACGCGATTGCCGACATCACCAATGCGATCCAAAAACCCCCGATCCGATAGGAAGCGACCCATATCGTCGCCCGGTGCGTCAGCAGGGGCTGCGTGCGCGGCGAGCGCAAGTGTCAGCAGAAAGATTGGTGCCAAAAATCGCATGGGCGGAGCTTAGGGACTTCAAAGGTTTCTGTCAAGTAAAGTAAAAGATGAATATTCATCGCTAAGTCTATGAAAAATATAGTCTTCTAAAGTTTGACCCATCGTCGCGAAAAAGAACCGTCCACGCACAACGACACGCAAATGGACCGCCCCAATTGATCTTGGGTATGCTTTGGTGTATTTGCCCAAAGGGTTTTTATGCTTTTAGAACTTGAGAGTTCGCAACTGGTCTTGATCGATTACCAAACCCGATTGATGCCAGCCATGGCAGACAGCGACGCAGTGGTTGCCAACGCCGTCAGGCTGGCGCAATTGGCGGGGCTACTGGAAGTGCCTGCGTTTTTTACCGAGCAAAACCCGTCCGGGCTGGGTAACACGGTACCCCAATTGTTGGACCAACTGCAGGCCGCGCGCGCCAAAGTTTTGGCAAAAATGCAGTTCAGCGCAGTTGAAGAAGGGCTGGCGGAAATGCTTCAACCACCGCCCAAGCCGGTGCAGGGCAATGCCAGAAGTCTCCCAAAACATTTGCAAAAACAGTCGCCGGACCCTTCCAGAACCATCGTCTTGGCAGGTTGTGAAGCCCATGTCTGTTTGCTGCAGACGGCCTTGGACTTGCTGGAGGAGGAGTTTGATGTCTGGGTTGTGACCGACGCTTGCAGCTCACGCACCGAGCGCAACCGCGACGCCGCGTTTGACCGGCTCGCTGGTGCCGGTGTTGAACTTGTAACGACCGAAATGGTGGCTTTTGAGTGGCTGCGAACGGCTGAACACCCGGCTTTCAAGGCGGCCCAGGCGCTGATCAAGTAGTCCGCGACCGCGTTTTCTTGGTAATCCCAGAGGTTGATGGCACAATCGCCATCGCAATGAAGGCCCTTCCCATGCCACAGTCGCATCCGCTAACCGGTTCAGCCGTGCCGCGGAAGGTTAATTAACCAGCTTTAACCAGCTAATGTTCCCCCAAGGGGAACGGAGGTCAGCGCAATATGAGTGATACAACGTCCCCCGGGGCGAATTCGGCTTCGTCCATATACCAAGCCTATCAAAACAATACCTACCTGTTTGGTGGCAACGCACCGTACGTCGAGGAGATGTACGAGAACTACCTATCCAATCCCGGCAGCGTTCCCGACTCTTGGCGTGAGTATTTTGATGCACTGCAACATGTGCCTGCTGTGGACGGCAGTTTTGCCAAAGATGTGCCCCATATGCCGGTCATCAACGCTTTTGCCGAGCGTGCAAAAGCGGGTGGCACCAAAGTGGTTATGGCCAGTGCAGACGCGGAAATGGGGCGCAAGCGCACCGCTGTTCAGCAACTGATCGCCGCCTATCGCAACGTCGGGCAACGTTGGGCAGACCTCGACCCGCTCAAGCGCACCGAGCGGCCTGCGATTCCGGATCTCGACCCTGCGTTTTACGGGTTTACCGGCGCCGACCAGGAAATCGTTTTCGATACCAGCAATACGTTTTTCGGCAAAAACAATATGTCGTTGCGCGAATTGCTCAATGCGCTGCGCGAAACCTATTGCGGCACGCTTGGGGCCGAGTACATGTACACCACCGAGCAGGCCGAAAAGCGCTGGTGGCAGCAAAAGCTGGAGGCCATTCGCAGCAAGCCCAACTTCACGGGAGAACGCAAGAAGGCGATTCTGGAGCGTCTTACCGCGGCCGAAGGCCTTGAGCGCTTTCTTCACACCAAGTATGTGGGCCAAAAGCGCTTTTCACTGGAAGGCGGCGAAAGCTTTATCGCCGCGATGGAAGAGCTTATCCAGGGTGCCGGTGCCGCAGGCGTTCAGGAAATCGTGATCGGTATGGCCCACCGCGGTCGGCTCAACGTGCTGGTCAACACCATGCGGAAAATGCCCGCCGACCTGTTTGCCGAATTCGATCACACAGCGCCTGAGGAGTTGCCGGCGGGTGACGTGAAATACCACCAGGGCTTTAGCTCGGATGTGTCCACACCCGGCGGCCCGGTGCATCTGTCTCTGGCCTTCAATCCTTCGCACCTTGAAATCGTGAACCCGGTGGTGGAGGGCTCCGTGCGCGCCCGCATGGACCGTCGCGCGGATCCGCTGGGCAAGCAGGTTTTGCCGGTCCTGGTCCACGGTGACTCGGCGTTTGGTGGTCAGGGCGTAAACCAGGAAACGCTGGCATTGGCGCAAACCCGTGGTTATTCCACAGGCGGCACGGTGCACATCATCATCAACAACCAGATCGGCTTTACCACGTCGGACCCGCGCGACATGCGCTCCAGCGTGTTTTGTACCGACATCGTGAAAATGGTGGAAGCCCCGGTGCTGCACGTGAATGGCGATGACCCTGAAGCGGTGGTCTTGGCAACTCAACTGGTGCTGGAGTACCGCATGACGTTTCGCAAGGACGTTGTGCTCGATATCGTGTGCTTCCGCAAACTTGGCCACAACGAACAGGACACACCGGGGTTAACGCAACCCCTGATGTATAAAAAAATTGCCATCCATCCGGGTACGCGCAAGCTGTATGCCGACCGGTTGGCTGCACAAGGCCTGGGCGAGTCACTGGGTGACGAACTGGTCAAAACATACCGTTCTGCGCTGGATGAGGGAAGGTCCACCGCAGACCCGGTGTTGACCAATTTCAAAAGCAAATTTGCCGTGGACTGGGCGCCCTTCCTGGGTAAAAAGTGGACCGACTCGGGCGACACAGCGGTGCCGATGGCGGAGTGGAAACGCCTGGCCGAAAAAATCACGACCATCCCCGCCAACATTACGCCCCACCAGCTCGTGAAGAAGGTGTATGACGACCGTGCGGCAATGGGACGCGGGGACCTGCCGGTGGATTGGGGAATGGGCGAAACCATGGCGTTTGCGTCCCTGGTGGCCAGCGGCTACCCGGTGCGTCTGTCAGGTGAAGACAGTGGACGGGGCACGTTCTCCCACCGGCATGCAGTGATTCACGACCAAAACCGTGAAAAGTGGGACACCGGGACCTACCTGCCGCTTCAAAACGTGGCTGAGAACCAGGCGCCGTTTGTTGTCATCGATTCGATCCTGTCCGAGGAAGCGGTGCTGGCCTTTGAGTACGGCTATGCCTCCAACGACCCCAACACGCTGGTCATCTGGGAGGCGCAGTTCGGCGATTTTGCCAATGGTGCGCAGGTCGTGATCGATCAGTTTATTGCCTCCGGCGAAGTCAAATGGGGCCGTGTCAATGGCATCACGCTGATGCTGCCCCATGGCTATGAAGGGCAGGGACCGGAGCACAGTTCTGCGCGCCTTGAGCGCTTCATGCAGTTGGCGGCGGACACCAATATGCAGATCGTGCAGCCGACCACGGCAAGTCAGATTTTTCACGTGTTGCGTCGCCAGATGGTGCGCAACCTGCGTAAGCCGCTGATCATCATGACGCCCAAGTCTTTGTTGCGCAACAAAGACGCGACATCGCCGGTCTCCGAGTTCACCCGTGGCGGCTTCCAGACGATTATTCCTGACCAGCGCGAACTCAAGGCTGAGAAGGTCAAGCGTCTGATCGCATGTTCCGGGAAGGTGTACTACGACCTGGCCAAAAAGCGCGCGGAGCTTGATCGCGATGACGTGGCGATTGTCCGGGTCGAGCAGTTGTACCCGTTTCCGCACAAGGCTTTTTCCGCCGAACTCAAGAAATATCCGCAAGTGTCTGAAGTGGTTTGGTGCCAGGATGAGCCGCAAAACCAGGGTGCATGGTTCTTCGTTCAGCACTATCTGCACGAAAACATGGTCGATGGCCAGCGTCTTGGGTACGCCGGGCGCGCGGCCTCGGCATCTCCTGCGGTTGGCTATTCCCATCTCCATCAGGAGCAACAGAAGGCACTGGTTGACGCGGCGTTCGGCAAGCTCAAGGGCTTTGTGCTGACTAAATAATAAACACGGAAAGAATTGATATGGCACTCGTTGAAGTAAAGGTTCCGCAACTTTCGGAATCGGTGGCGGAAGCCACCATGTTGCAGTGGAAGAAAAAAGGTTGGCGATCTTGTCGCTGCGGATGAAACCCTGATTGAAATCGAGACTGACAAGGTTGTGCTCGAAGTCCCGGCACCCTCTGCCGGTGTGTTGTCAGAAATTCTGGCGGCTGATGGCGCAACGGTGGTGGCGGATCAGCTGATCGCGCGTATTGATACCGATGGCAAGGTCGCGGCAGTAACTGCAGCTCCTGTTTCAGTGGCTCCTACCGCAGTCACTGCAGCGCCTGTCGTTGCAGCGCAAGCCAGCGCATCCGGCAAAGCCGGTTTTGCCATGCCGGCCGCTGCCAAAATCATGGCGGACAACGGCCTGGCTTCTGGTTCGGTCGCCGGCACCGGCAAAGACGGGCGTGTCACCAAGGGTGACGTATTGACGGCCGTGGCCGATGCTGCCAAAGCACCGGCGGTCGCCGCGGTTTCCATTCCTACCGGTGTGCCCAGCAAGGCACTGCCGCAGGTCGCCGGCCCAGCCGTGAACCTGGGTGACCGCCCAGAGCAGCGGGTTCCAATGACACGCTTGCGCGCCCGCGTGGCAGAGCGTTTGTTGCAGTCCCAATCCACAAATGCCATCCTGACGACTTTCAATGAAATCAATATGGCGCCGGTCATGGATATGCGCAAGCGGTTTCAGGAGAAGTTCGAAAAAGAGCATGGCGTCAAGCTCGGCTTCATGAGCTTTTTTGTGAAAGCGGCTGTGCACGCGCTAAAGAAGTTCCCGGTGCTCAACGCCTCGGTGGATGGCAACGACATTGTTTACCACGGGTACTTTGACATCGGTATCGCAGTGGGATCGCCGCGTGGTCTGGTGGTGCCGATATTGCGCAACGCCGACCAGATGAGTTTTGCCGATATTGAGAAAAAGATTGCCGAATTTGGCGCCAAGGCCAAGGATGGAAAACTTGGCATGGAAGAAATGACGGGCGGCACCTTCTCGATCTCCAATGGGGGCACGTTTGGCTCCATGATGTCCACCCCCATCATTAACCCGCCACAGTCTGCCATCCTCGGCGTGCATGCGACCAAAGACCGGGCGATGGTCGAAAACGGCCAGGTCGTGGTCCGCCCGATGAACTATTTTGCGATGTCCTATGACCACCGCATCATCGACGGGCGTGAGGCCGTGCTGGGCCTGGTCGCAATGAAAGAGGCGCTGGAAGACCCTGCGCGCCTGTTGTTTGACCTCTAAGGTCTTGGCTGCATAAACTGGATTTCTCATGAGTAAACAATTTGACGTGATCGTCATTGGGGGCGGCCCCGGTGGCTACATTGCGGCGATACGTGCCGCCCAACTGGGCTTCAGCACCGCGTGTATCGACGAATGGAAAAATGCAGCGGGTGGCCCCGCTCCCGGCGGTACATGCACGAATGTGGGTTGCATTCCCTCCAAGGCATTGCTGCAATCGAGCGAGCACTTTGACCAGGCTAACCACCATTTCGCCGAGCACGGCATTGACGTCAAGGGCGTGAGCATCGACGTGGCGAAAATGCTGGCCCGCAAAAATACCGTGGTGAAGCAAAACAATGACGGCATTTTGTATTTGTTCAAAAAGAACAAGATCAGCTTTTTCCATGGCCGTGGTTCGTTTGTCAAAGCCGCGCAGGGCAGTGCGGGCTACGACATCCAAGTTGCCGGTGCAACCGAGGAAACGATTACCGGCAAGCACATTATTGTGGCCACCGGTTCCAACGCCCGCGCGCTGCCGGGAACGCCGTTTGACGAGGTCAATATCCTGTCTAACGACGGCGCGCTCAATATCGGCGCTGTGCCAAAACGCCTGGGTCTGATCGGCTCGGGTGTCATCGGTCTCGAGATGGGTTCCGTCTGGCGTCGCCTTGGTTCCGAAGTCACTATTCTGGAAGGTTTGCCAACCTTCCTCGGCGCGGTTGACGAGCAGGTGGCCAAAGAAGCGTTCAAGGTGTTTACCAAGCAAGGTTTGAAGATCGAACTCGGCGTCAAGGTCGGGGAGATCAAGTCCACCAAGAAGTCGGTGTCCATCGCCTATACGAACGCGAAGGGCGAAGCCCAAACGCTGGAAGTGGACAAGCTCATCATCTCCATCGGCCGGGTTCCCAATACCAGCGGCTTGAATGCCGAGGCCGTGGGGCTTGCGCTCGACGAGCGTGGCGCGATCCAGGTGGATGGTGATTGCAAAACCAACCTGCCCAATGTGTGGGCGGTTGGCGACGTGGTACGTGGTCCGATGCTGGCCCACAAGGCGGAAGAAGAGGGCGTAGCCGTCGCTGAGCGCATTGCCGGGCAGCATGGCCACGTCAATTTCAATACCGTGCCATGGGTGATTTACACCAGCCCGGAAATTGCCTGGGTCGGTCAAACCGAACAGCAACTCAAGGCAGCCGGTACCGCTTACAGGGCGGGGTCTTTCCCGTTTCTGGCCAATGGACGCGCTCGCGCGTTGGGCGACACCACCGGGTTTGTGAAGTTTCTGGCAGACGCTGCATCAGATGAAATTCTGGGCGTGCATATTGTTGGCCCGCAAGCCAGTGAACTGATTGCCGAGGCCGTGGTGGCCATGGAGTTCAAGGCAAGCGCGGAAGACATCGCGCGCATTTGCCATGCCCATCCCTCACTGAGCGAGGCCACCAAAGAAGCCGCGCTGGCCGTGGACAAGCGCACCCTGAATTTCTAAGTCGGTGCAATCTGGCGTCAAGCAAACCTACGAGGCGGCGCTGGCCGCCCGGGGCTACGTCGCAGACCCGGCCCAGTTACGAGCCGTGGATGCGCTGGAGCGTTGTGCGCGGGAGTGGGGCGATTACAAACTCAAGCGCTCCAACTCGCTCAAAAAGCTCATAAACCACCCTGACATTCCGCGGGGGGTTTACATGTATGGCGGGGTTGGGCGGGGCAAGAGTTTTCTCATGGATTGTTTCTACAACGCAGTCCCCCTGCAGCGCAAGGCGCGACTGCATTTCCACGAATTCATGCGCGAGGTGCACCGTGAACTGTCCGACCTGAAAGGAACTGCCAATCCGCTCGACGTGCTGGGCCAGCGCATGGCACAGCGCTACAAACTTATCTGTTTTGATGAGTTTCACGTCGCAGACATCACCGACGCACTGATTTTGCATCGCCTGCTGACCGCGCTGTTTGACAATGGTGTGGGCTTTGTGACGACGTCCAATTTCAAGCCAGATGATTTGTACCCGGGCGGAATGCACCGCGACCGCGTGTTGCCGGCCATAGCGCTGCTCAACCAGAGTCTGGAACTGGTCAATGTGGACAACGGTACCGACTATCGCAGCCAGACCATGGAGGGTGTGCAGCTCTATCACACACCCCTGGGGCCGCAGGCCGATGCCGCGATGATGACAGCCTTCAACGCGTTGGCGGAGTCGCAGGACGAAGACCCGGTCTTGAACATCGAAGCCCGCCAGATTCCGGCCTGGCGCAAGGCCGGTGGCATAGTTTGGTTCAATTTCAAAACGCTGTGTGGCGGACCGCGATCACAAAATGACTACCTCGAAATCGCCTCCCGTTTTCACACGGTATTGCTCAGCGACGTGCCCCACATGCCGGTTCGCATGGCCTCAGAGGCGCGCCGCTTTACCTGGCTGATCGACGTGCTGTACGACCGGCGCGTGAAGCTGGTGATGTCGGCCGAAGTCGCACCCGATGCGCTCTATACCGAGGGACCCATGGCACACGAGTTCCCGCGCACGGTTTCACGTCTGCGTGAAATGCAATCGAAAGAATATCTGGCGTTGGAACGGCGTGTCGTGGACACTACCATCACATGAAAAGCTCCGTAGTTGCGTTGCTGGGCATCTGCCTCCTGACCCAGGCCTGGAGCCAATCGGTACCCAATGATCCGATTCAGGGCTTGTCCAGTTTGTCGCAGGAACGCCAGCGTATTGCGACAACCCGCGCGCAGGAGACAGAACGTTTTGACGCGCTCGATGCCGAATGCAGGAAGCGATTTGCAGTCAACGATTGCCTGCAAAAAACGCAATCGCAGCGGCGCGCGGTGATGGCGGATTTGCGGCGGCAAGATGCGAGTCTGGACGATAGCGAGCGACTCAAGCGCGGTGCCGACCAGGTCCGGCGTACCGAGCAAAAAGCCCTGGAGCATCAGCAAAAAGAACAGGAAGTCGCCAACGCCCACGCCGAGAACCTGGCGGCGCAGGCAGACAAGAAACGCGAACTCGAAGACAAGCGCGCTGCCAATCAAAAGATCGCTGCGAGCTCCTCTGCGGGGGCATCGTCACCAGCCAGATCGACATCAAGTCTCACGGCCGAGCAGCGCGCTGCTAATCGCGCAAATCTGGAGACCCGGCAGGCGCAGGCTCAGCAGCACCGCCAGGACCTGGCCAGGCAGCAGGCCGAAAAAACCGCTACCCCCGCGTCAAGTTTGCCGGTTCCGCCCTGAATTAACCCAGCGGCTCAACTTTGACAACGACCAGCGACAAGTTGTCGCCACCACCGCGTGCGCGCGAACGGGCTTTGTCGATCAGGAACTCGCAGGCTTCACGGGCGGAAAGGGTAGAAAGCACGGAGCCAAGTTCGGTGTTGTTGAAGTAGTGCCAAACACCGTCGCTGCAAGCCATGAGGATGTCACCAGCACGCAGTTTAGCAATGAAATGTTCGTTGACCGGGGGCTCGTTTTCAGTACCAAGGCACCCCATCAGAATGTTGGACTGCGGGTGTACCGCTGCCTGCTCTTCGGTCAGTTCACCGCGGTCCACCAGCGCCTGGACGTAGGAGTGATCCACTGTTCGTTTAACAAACGTGGCGCCGTGAAAGTGGTAAATCCGCGAATCACCGGTGTGCGCCCAATGGCAGTCGCCACCGGGATTGATGATGAAAGCGGCCATCGTGCTGTGCGGTTCCTCTTCGGCCGAAATCGCGGTCAGTTTGATGACAATATGGGCCTCTTCGACAACCTGTTTGAGCGTCGCGGCGGCATCGTCGGTGGCCGGGTCGTAGCGTTCGAACAACTGCCTGGCAGTCATCATGACCTGGTCGGACGCTTTGCGCCCCCCGCTGCGCCCGCCCATTCCGTCTGCCACGATGCCGAGAATGCAGCCATTGATGCGGGAGTGTTTCAGCAGCGCGACCTGATCCTGCTGGTAATCTCGATCACCCTTATGGATTCCAGTGGATGCGGTAAGCCGATAGCCGGTAGTCATGGTGTTATCCCTTGCGGCAAATCCTTTGTTGGAATTGCGATGTGGCCGTATTATCAATGCACCGGCAGTCCACATTAAAGCTACTCTTGAACCTCAATCTCCGCTCCCCTGAACGTCGTCTGATCGAATTGCGCATGGAACACGGTGACCTCGACGCCCTGATCGATCAGGCTGCGCAGCTGACGCCGGTGGACGAACTCACGCTGCGGCGTCTCAAAAAAAGGCGGCTGGCCTTGCGCGATGAAATCGCAAAAATAGAGCACGATTTACTCCCCAAAGAGCCCGCCTGACTGATGGATTTTGAAAGCCGCGTTGCTGCCCTATTTGAGGCGCACGGACCCTTGTCCCGTGGACTCGATTTTTACCAGCCGCGAGACGGTCAGATTCAAATGGCCGGCGCGGTGGCCCGCACCATGGAGCATGGTGGCGTGCTGGTGGTGGAGGCCGGCACGGGCGTCGGAAAAACATTTGCTTACCTTGTGCCTGCCTTGTTGAGCGGCGAGCGGGTGCTGGTCAGTACGGCGACCAAAGCGTTGCAAGACCAGCTGTTTGTGCGGGACATACCCTTTTTGAAGTCGCTACTGGCCGTACCGGTCAATGTGGCCCTGCTCAAGGGGCGTGCCAGCTATTTGTGTACGCACCGCATGGAGTCGGCCCGATTGGAAGCGGCGATGGTCCCGGATGCCGATTTGGCGTTGCTGGCGCGCGTGGAGTTGTGGGCGATGCAAACCCAAAGCGGTGATCTGGCCGAGGTCGAAGCCATGGACGACGCGTGGCCGCTGCTCAGCGCGATCACTTCCACGCGTGAAAACTGCCTGGGCTCGCGTTGTCCTCAGGCCAGCACCTGCTTTGTCAACCGTGCCCGGCGCGAGGCGATGGCCGCCGATATGGTGGTCGTCAACCACCATCTCTTCTTCGCCGATTTGAATGTCCGCGAATCGGGTGTGGCGGAGCTTTTGCCCAGCGTTCGGACCGTCATTTTTGATGAGGCCCACCAGCTCAACGAGACCGGAGTTCAGTTTCTCGGCAAGCAACTGACAACCGGGCAGATCGACAGCTTTGCCAAGGACCTGACGATCCTGGCTACCGCGCAGGCGCGCGGATTTGTCGATTGGGCCGGTATCTCCATGGAACTGAGAACCAGCGCGCAAGCGCTGCGGAAATTTTTCGACCAGCAGGGTATTGCCGGAAAAGTTTCCTGGAAGCAATCTCAGGAATGGCTTGCTGCTTTGGACGAATGCCAAGCCGCGGTCAGGCAAGCGGTGGACGCACTGCAAACGGTGTGCGAAGTGTCGCCAGACATGCAAGCTTTGCAAGTCCGCGCAGAACACCTCCTTGCCATGCTGGTGCTCTTTTGTCTTCCGCTGGAGGTTGATGTGGTGCGATGGGTGGATGTGGGGCAGGAGGTACGGCTGGTCCAGTCGCCGCTGGATATCGCTGCTGCAATGCAGTCGCGCGTGGTGAACACACAGGCGCAGGCGGTTCAGGGAAGGTCCTGGATTTTTACGTCGGCAACGCTTGGAACCGACGCATCGCTCTCCTGGTTTGTGGAATCGTGCGGATTGCAAGGCGCAGACATTTTGCGGGTTGAAAGCCCGTTTGACTACGCCACGCAAGCCGGCTTGTATATCCCCAACCCTTTTCCAAAGCCCGGCGAATCAGGCCACAGCTTGGCAGTAGCCCGGCTGGCGCTGGCCGGGGCCGGCGAAATCGGCGGACGCACATTGGTGTTGACAACGACGTTGCGTGCCATGCGCACAATTGCAGACAGCTTGCGGGTTGCCTTGCAAGGCCGGGAGGATTTGCGTGTGCTGGTTCAGGGACAAATGCCAAAGCGCGCCTTGGTAGAAGCCTTCGCAGCGCCGCATCGGGACGGTGACGACGCAGCGGGTCTGATTCTGGTGGCGTCGGTGTCGTTTTGGGAGGGTATCGACATCCCCGGCGACGCCTTGCAATTGCTGGTTATCGACAAGCTCCCATTTGCTGCGCCGGACGATCCGGTTGAGTCTGCCCGCGCCAGCAGCATTGAGGAAAAAGGTGGCAATGCGTTCAAAAGCCTGCATTTGCCGCACGCTGCAGTCGCTCTCAAGCAGGGCGCCGGGCGGCTGATCAGGCGTGAATCCGATCGGGGAATTCTGGCGATTTGTGACGTTCGACTGGCTACGATGGGTTACGGCAAACGCCTGGTTCAGGCCTTGCCACCGATGTACCGCATTGCCAGCGAAGAGGAGTTTCTGGCTCGCCTGCGGAGTGTTACCAGACCTTCCACCACGGATCATTGACAGGGCGACCACCCCGGAGCAAAAAGTCCGATTGCGGGTAATTGGTTTCCAGTACGCGGTGCGCATCGTCGCGCAGCTTTACCATTCCAAGGGCGTCATAGGATTTGTAAACCAGGTACAGGGCTTCTTCAAGCGCGGGTACGTTACGGTAGTCATTGAGCGCAACCTGTGCCCGGTTGATCGCTGCCAAATAGGCGCCGCGTTTGTAGTAATAGCGCGCCACATGCACCTCGTACTGGGCCAGTGCGCTCACGATGTAATTCATTCGCAACCGGGCGTCTTCCGAATAGCGCGAGTCCGGAAAGCGCGTCACCAGTTCCTTGTAGGACTCAAAAGATTCCTTGGCTGCTTTTTGATCGCGCTCAGTCAGATCCTGCCGGGTGACTGAAGAGAACAGGCCCAGATCGTCATTGAAATTGACTGAACCCTTGAGGTACATCGCGTAATCCAGCGCCGGGCTCGCCGGATGCAGCTTGATGAATCGGTCCAGCGTGGCAATCGCTTGCGCCGGTTCACCGGTTTTGTATTGGGCATACGCCTTGTCAATCTCTGCCTGTTGCGCCAGCGTTGTTCCGGCGGCACGGGACTCCAGCTTCTCCAGAAACGGAATGGCCTTATCCCACTGGGTGCTGTCCATCTGGTCCTTGGCTTCGGCGTAAATTTCTGCGGTGGACATTCCTGCCGTCGGATCCGCCGTGGTGCTGGAGCATCCCGCCAGCAAAACCCATGAGAGGGAAAGGCCGACTGCACAAACGACCGATAATTTGACGCGAACCATTGTGAAAACCTTCTTGAAACAGACCCTACCCATTATATCGACCGACGCCTTGGAGACTGCGTTGGAAGATGCTGGTGACCTGACGCCGGCGAGCGAGACACGCAGAGCGGAAATTTCGGTGGCAATGCACGGACAGCGTCTGGACAAAGCGCTGGTGGAACATTTGGCCGAGTTCTCGCGCAGTTACGTGCAGCAGTTGATTGGTGCCGGTCTGGTGTGGCTCAATGGCCAGCCTGCCGCCAAGCCTTCAGCCAAAGTCAAGGTGGGCGATACCGTTGATATTGAGTTGCAGCCAACGCCCCAGAGCCAGGCCTTCAAGCCCGAGGCCATTGCGCTCAATGTCGTGTACGAAGACGCCGACGTTCTGGTCATCAACAAGCCCGCCGGCCTGGTCGTGCATCCTGCGCCCGGCAATTGGAGCGGCACTCTCTTAAATGCCTTGCTGGCCCATGATCCGGTTTTTGCGCTGGTACCGAGGGCAGGCATCGTGCACAGACTGGATAAAGACACCAGCGGCCTGATGGTCGTGGCGCGTCACCGAGAAGCGATGGACCGTCTGGTGCAGGCCATGGCCGCGCGGGAAATAAGCCGGCAATACCTTGCAATTGCCCACAAGCGATGGATCGGAAATCCCGAGCGCACGGTGGATGCCCCCATCGGTCGCGATCCGCGCAACCGGCTTCGCATGGCGGTGGTGAACCTGGAGCAGTCGTCCGGAAAAACGGCGAGAACCGACATCCGGCTGCTCGACGCCGTTGAGTCTGGATCTCTGGTGCATTGCGTCTTGCATACCGGACGCACCCACCAGATTCGCGTCCATATGGCATCCATCGGCCATCCGCTGGTGGGCGATGTGACATATGGCGGCTTGCCTGGCGCGGGGATTGACCGCCAGGCGCTGCATGCGACGCGGCTGGCTTTCGCGCATCCTGTCAGTGGCGCCGATTTGGTGTTTCACGCCGAGCTGGCTGCCGATATGGTGAAGCTGCTCAGCACGTTGGGGCTACGATACAATCCAATTCCAGCGGTGGATGCTCATTAGCGTCACGGTTCGGGAACGAGCCCACGGCAGACGCTCAGGCTTAAACCACCTTGCGCCCTGAGATCGAATCTAAGTGATCAGCCGCCCGCCTTGGGTGGCATTTCCGGAACATAGTCTGATATGAACCTGACCGACGCAAAGCGGGTCTTGGAGACCGCATTGGTATGCTCGCAGCAGCCCATGCAACTGCGCGACATGAAGGCTTTGTTCGCCGATGCGCTGGGGCTCGACACCTTGAAAGGTCTCCTGGAGGAACTCCGGCTGGACTGGTCGGGCAAGGGAGTTGAATTGGTGCATGTTGCCAGTGGCTGGCGTTTTCAAAGTCGGCCCGAGATGCGGGAATATCTGGACCGCCTGCATCCGGAAAAGCCACCGCGCTACACCCGTGCGACTCTGGAAACGCTGGCCATCATTGCATACCGCCAGCCGGTAACGCGTGGCGATATGGAAGATATTCGGGGCGTGACGATCAGCTCCCTGCTGTTAAAGCAGCTTGAGGATCGCGGGTGGGTGGAGGTGATAGGGCACCGCGAAGCCGCCGGCCGGCCCGCACTGTTTGCAACAACGCGCCAGTTCTTGGACGACTTGGGTCTGAATTCATTGGACCAGTTACCGCTTCTGGAGAGTCCCAAGGATGCTGAACGAGTATTTGGGGATCTGGTGGAACCCGCTTTGCCGGCGGAAGATGCCGTTGGCCAGATGCCTATGATTCTGGAGCCAGATGACGCACCGGACGCGCCGCACATCAACGATGGATTTTCACAATGAACCCAACCACCCCAGACGCCAGCCCGCAGGAACCAGATCACATCGAGGAGCAACTCCCCGGGCTAGGCCAGGCAATGGAGACTCCCGAACAAGCCCCAGCGGCGGCGCTGGCGGCGCCAGCAGACGCTGCGCACATTCGTTTCGCGGATATCTTGTCCGGTGAGTTTGACGCTGAAGATGCCGCGGAAGTTGAGGTTCCCAAACGGGTTTTGGCGCCGATGGCGGAGACGCCCAAGTTGCATAAGGTGTTGGCACAGGCGGGTATGGGCTCACGCCTGGAGATGGAGCAACTGATTCTGGAGGGGCGAATCTCGGTCAACAACGAGCCCGCCCACATCGGTCAGCGCATTCAGTTTGGCGACAGCATCAAGGTCAATGGAAAGCCCATCCGCTTCCGGGTCGATCCGCCGCCCCCGCGCGTCATCGCCTACCACAAGCCTGCCGGCGAGGTAGTGACCCACGACGATCCGCAAAACCGGCCTACCGTTTTTCGCAAGCTGCCCAAATTGCAAAACGGGAAGTGGCAGTCGGTTGGACGTCTTGATCTCAATACCGAGGGCTTGCTGCTTTTCACCAGCTCGGGCGAACTCGCCAATAATCTGATGCATCCCCGTTTTGGACTGGAGCGGGAGTATGCGGTGCGCGTGCTGGGTGCACTGAACAAGGAAGAAAAACAGGCATTGCTCGATGGCGTCCGGTTGGACGACGGCGTGGCCCAGTTCGGTTCGATTGAAGATGGCGGTGGTGAAGGATCCAATTGCTGGTACCGGGTCACCATCTCCGAGGGTCGTAACCGAGAAGTACGACGCATGCTGGAGTCTGTCGGCCACGCGGTAAGTCGCCTGATCCGCATTCGCTATGGCGCGATGCAGTTACCCCGTGGTCTCAAGCGTGGCGCGTTCATGGAGCTTGGAGAGTCCGACATTCGTGCTCTGGCACAGGCTGCGGGCAGCCCAGCCCGGGCCAGGCAGGGCGATGACCAGGGTGCCGCCCATGGCGGGGGTAACGGCGCAGGTGCCAATCGTTTGGGACGAGGTAACCGAAGAGGGGGTGGCCGGTCCAGCGGGGCTCCGCGTCCTGACATCGGCGCACCTCGCATGGGAAGAAATGGCGCTCCAGGGGCAGGCAAAAACGGCGGCGGCCGGCAAGACCGCGCGGGCGCAGGCATGCCGTCCGGACAGCCCGACCCCATGAAAACGTCGCTGGGCTACATTGGTGCCGACAGTTTTACCCGCCAACGCCAGGAGGGCGGGCCGCGCGGTGGAGGACCAAATTCCGGAAACCGCCGCGGCGGACGTAACCGGTAACATTGCAATGGTAAAATCAAAGGCTTTGCTTATGAGAGCAAAAACACTCAAACCATTAGCTCAGGAAAACTTACTATGACGATCGAACGCACACTCTCAATCATCAAGCCGGATGCTGTTGCAAAAAACGTTATCGGGCAAATTTACGCCCGTTTTGAAGCGGCTGGCTTGAAGGTGGTTGCTGCCAAGATGGTGCATCTGTCGCGTGGTGAGGCCGAGGCTTTTTACGCTGTGCATAAGGCGCGCCCGTTTTTCAAGGATTTGGTGGAGTTCATGATCTCCGGCCCCGTCATGATTCAAGCGCTAGAAGGTGAAAACGCCATCCTTAAAAACCGCGATCTGATGGGCGCTACTGACCCGAAAAAGGCTGCGCCCGGAACCATTCGTGCTGACTTCGCAGACAGCATCGACGCAAATGCTGTGCACGGTTCGGATGCTGTGGAAACTGCTGCCAATGAGGTGGCATTCTTTTTCCCCGGCATGAACGTGTACTCACGCTAAGTTATGCCATGACGGCCAACCTGCTCGACTACGACCTCGAGGGTTTGGCCGGCTACTGCGAGCGGCTGGGAGAAAAACGTTATCGCGCGACCCAGCTGTTCCGGTGGATTCACCAGAAGGGTGCATCCCACTTCGACGAAATGAGCGACCTCGCAAAATCATTGCGGGAAAAGCTCAAAAGCTCGTCTGAAGTCAGGGCGCTTACCGTGAAGGCGCAGCACATCTCTGCCGATGGCACGATCAAATGGCTGTTTGAAGTCGGGGGCGGCGATGTGGTTGAAGCCGTTTTTATCCCCGAAGCTGACCGTGGAACGCTTTGCGTTTCTTCACAGGCCGGCTGCGCTGTAGGTTGCCGGTTTTGTTCGACCGGACACCAGGGCTTTAGTCGCAATCTCAGTGCTGGTGAGATCATTTCACAGCTCTGGTTTGCCGAGCATTTTCTGCGCAAGCATCTGCAATCGGCCGATCGTGTGATATCCAACGTGGTCATGATGGGAATGGGTGAACCGCTGCAGAACTACACGCATCTGGTCCAAGCCTTACGGGTGATGCTCGACGACCACGGCTACGGCCTTTCACGGCGCCGCGTCACGGTGTCCACATCCGGCGTGGTGCCGATGATGGAGCGGCTCGGTCTGGATTGCCCGGTGGCGCTGGCGGTTTCCCTGCATGCTCCCAATGATGCGTTGCGCGATAACCTGGTGCCCCTCAACAGAAAATATCCTATTGCGGAGCTTTTGCAGGCCTGCAAAAAGTACTTGCAGTTCGCGCCCCGGGATTTCATAACCCTGGAGTACTGCATGCTCGATGCAGTCAACGACTCGCCAGCCCATGCCAGGGAATTGGTGCAGTTATTGACTGCAGATGGTGATGCGACCTGGTGCAAATTGAACCTGATTCCCTTCAATCCGTTTCCAGCTTCCGGCCTGGCGCGGTCTAGCCACAAGGCCATATCGGAATTTGCCAAAATATTGATGGATGCCGGACTGGTCACCACGGTCCGAAAAACCCGCGGTGATGATATCGATGCCGCATGTGGCCAACTGGCCGGTGATGTGAAAGACCGAACCGAGGTAACGAAACGAATGGCCAAGCAACGCGTGATAGTCCTGACGCCTGAGTTTGTGCAGGCTCCTAAACCTGTCACGGAGCGGGCCAATGGTTAGCAAAAACCGGATTTTTACTTCTTTTGCTGCGTTTTTGGGCACGGCGGCCATCGCCATGTTGTTCGCGGGGCTTGGCGGATGCGCCGCGCCTTCCGTGCCCACGGCCAGCCCGACCGAAGCTTACACCGCGTCTGATGAGCCCGAGAACCGTAAACGTGCATCGAACCGTTTGCGTCTGGCGATTCTGTATTTCCAGGACGGCAAGAACACGATTGCGCTCGATGAGGTCAAACAGGCCATTTCCGCAGATCCGAATTGGTTCGAGGCGTACAACATGCGCGGGCTGATTTACATGCGTTCCAACGATTACCCGTTGGCTGCCGCCAGCTTTGAAAAAGCACTCTCCATTAATCCGGCATCGGCTGAAGTCCGGCATAACTACGGTGTGTTGCTGTGCAAGCAGAACCGAAACACCGAGGCCTACAAAATGTTTGGCATCGCGCTCGCGACGCCGGGGTATTTGCAGCGCTCAAATACGCTGGTGGAGCAGGGCATTTGCCAGCTCGGCGCCGGTCAAAAAGAAGAGGCTGAAGCCAGTTTTACCAAGTCCTATGAAATCGATCCGGCCAATCCCGTCGCGGGTTACAACATTGGGTTGTTGAAGTTCGGGCGGGGTGATTTTGCAAACGCCCAGTTTTACATTCGACGCATCAACAATAGCAATTACGCGACGGCGGATTCCCTCTGGCTGGGCATCAAGATTGAGAGAAAAATGGGCAATTCAGATGCCGCGTCGCAACTCGGTGCGCAACTGCTGAAACGGTATTCACAATCTTCACAAGCGGCTGCTTTTGAAAGAGGTGCTTTCGATGAGTGAAGATGCACAAGGATTAACGACCGCCATCGCGCCATCCGGTGACGCTGCGCCTGCGCTGACTGCAGGCGCCATTTTGCGCCGCGCACGGGAATCAGCGGGGTTGCACGTTGCGGCGCTGGCTGTCTCGATGAAGGTGCCGGTCAAGAAGCTGGAAGCGTTGGAAGCAGACCGGCTGGATTTGTTGCCGGACGCAGTGTTTGTGCGTGCATTGGCTGCGAGCGTATGCCGTACTCTGAAAATTGATTCAGCGCCGGTATTGCTGCTGCTGCCCCAGAGCAGCGTACCCCAATTCGATGCGGACAAGCGTGGTATCAATGCACCCTTTCACTCGCCCGGGTCCATCAAAAGTTCGTCAGTCATCGATTTTTTGAAGCGCCCGACCGTAGTGGTAGTGACTGCGCTGTTGCTCGGTGCGATTGCGCTGGTTGTCATTCCTGAACTACAGGTTCCCAAGGTTGTATCGATTGCGCCGGGTCCTGCAGCTGCACCCGATGTGCCCCTGGAGCCGCCAAAAGATAACAAAGAGTCCGCATCAGGGGCTCCTGCAGCGCTGACCAGTGAAATCTCCGAAGCGCCAACAAAGTCCGCTTCAAAACCGGTTGTGAGCGATGGTCCGGTAGTGGCTGCCGACCCTGCTTTACCGCTGGCGCCACCTTCGGTTCC
>CAIOLZ010000066.1 GCA_903859265.1 uncultured beta proteobacterium | reverse complement strand
GTGATGAAAACGGATTGGCCCAACACCACCAATGTATTGCCACTGATGTCCGCGCTGGTGACAGGTCCAATAATCTGACTTCGAATTTGCACCGTCGATGCGGTCGCCTGGTTGACACCATCCACCGTGTCCACGCCGTCCGATTCAATCCTGGCAATTTGTCCCAGCGAAACCTGATCGGCGGTGACGGGGTTGCCTTGATCATCCACGATGGACGCAGTGGAAATATCAAACCGGATGTTGTTGACGATGGCCGACCCGAGCCCGTTGATCGGGCCTGAAGCCAGCGTATCGGTAATGCCGGTCCCACCACTGCCCACGCCACCGGCCACGCTGGTACCACCGCCGCAACTGCTCAATGTGAACGTCACCAGCGCGGTCAGACACAGCACGCAAGCCAGGAGCCTTGCTGTACGGAGTCTGTCAGGAACCCTTTGTGGACCGCCACCCATTTCTGCTCCCTAGTGCGTAGTGCCGTCAGGCGGCTTTTTCATTGGCGCACGGTAACTGTAAAGTCCGACGCGAACCCGCTGGTCCGCCAGGCGTCCTGATTTCTGGTCGGCCTCAATCAATGCTTCTATTTCCGGCACCAGGCTGGTCAGCATTTTTTTCCATTGTGCATCGACCAGCAGGCGCACGCTTCGGGCAGACGCCTCGGAGAGTTCGTCGGCAAAAAGTGCCTGCTCGAGGTGTTGGGACTCCTTGGCCATCACATTTTCCGCGGCAGCCGCGATGTGGTCGCCGACGTTGTGTCCAAAGTATTCCAGCCGGCCGGCCTCATTGTTTTGCGGCACAAACGTGTCCCGCAGCAACAACACCTTGTCCGCATCCACGTCCCAGCGGGCCAGCCCCAGGCGACACAACTCTTCCAGCAATGTGCGCGGATGCACATCGCGCGTGACCGATTGGGCCAGTGCCTCAAAACTTGGTGCTTCACCCTGACGCTTGAGAGGCTTGGGACGCCCCTTTCGATCCCGCAGGTTGCGGCTCGCGACCCAGCGTGTAAACAACTGTGTCGCGGGTGACGGCCTGAGCACGGCACCGCGCGCTTCATCCTGCGTAATGCGCGTGACTTCCCGGCGGTTAATACCGGTTGCCGCACTGACCCGGCTGACGTCACGCTGGACCATGGAACCAGGCGTCTGCGCTCTGGCGGCGTCCACGAATGCGCGCTTGAGTCGTTCCTCAACCGCCAAAAACGGTACCCCGCGACCCAAACACAGCTGCGCCACCGGCAAAAACAGGCGATCGAGGGCGTCGTTGAACGCCTTTTGGTCGTTTTCCGGGAAGGAGCCTGGCGGTGATGCGGACATTGATGTGAATGAAAGCCTCTTGGTGGCTTGCGGCTTTACATGAGTTTACAAGTTTTAACCGGCGTCCGATCAGTAAATGTGCAATTTGCACATATTATAAAATTGTGCCCATTATTTCAGAAGCACATGTTTAGCGGGAGCAGTTGAAATGAATGCCAGACTCTTTGCGCTCAACGCCATCGCGATCAGTGTTTTGACGGCCTGTGGCGGCGGTGGTGGCGGAGCCACCGCATCAACCAGCAGCACGTCGGTACCCGTCATGCTCAGCGACGCGGCGTCTGAGGACTGGTCACAAATTCAGGTCAGCGTGCTGTCTCTGACGCTGACTGACACGACGGGCGCAGTCACCTCTGTGCCCTTACCCACCAGCCCCTATGTCGTCAATCTGGTGCAACTCGACAACCTCAGTGAAGTGCTGAGCGCCGCGCAACTCACCCCCGGTACGACCTACACCAAAGTAACGCTGACCATCAGCGCCAATCCCGGCGATGTGGTGTTGACCCCGTCGCAAGACCCGCAGAGCGGTTTCCCCGCAGTGCCGCCCGGCGTACCGATTGCTTCCAGCAGCCTACAAATTCAGGGTGCAACCGGGGCCGCAGGCAGCAAAACCGTCACCATCCCGATCACCCTGGCAACGCCCTATACGGTGCCGGCGGCAGGCAGCACGGTCACGCCGCTCAATCTGGAGTTCGACCTGAGCAACGCTGCCTTTATCGTTGCACACAACCCGCTCGGCGGCGGCAACCTGAAATGGGCCGTCAACTTTCGCGGCCCGGTCACCCATAAGCGCATTCCCGACATCACACAACTCGTGTTGCGCCACAGCTATGGCAGCGTGACCTCGGTGTCTTCCGACAACCTGACACTCAACATCAACCGCGATGTGCCGACCTACCCGATTGTTTCGCCCGAAACTGCCGTCACCACCGCGCAGGCCTTGGCGGTCAAAGCCGATGCGACCAATGGCACGCTGTTCTACGATGTGGATGGCCATCACGTCACCACCATTCACGATTTTTCCTCGGTCAGTTCACTCCTGACCGCAGGTGAGTATGTGCGGGTGGCGGCGCGCTACCAGCAGGACGGCTCCCTGGTGGCCACACGCATCTGGGCCTCCAGCACCTTCAACGGCGTGTTCATTAGCCCCGAGGGCCATGTATTGCACGTTGACAACGCCAATGGAGCCAGCTTCACGGTGGAAAACGCCGAAGGCGCGCCCACCACCATCGACGTCAACGCGTCCACCAAGTTTTACTTCCGCAATCCCGGTACCGCCGCCGACGTGGTGCCCATCGGCACCGGCCCAAGCTTCCTGACCAGCAGCAACCTGGTACGCGGATTCAAGGTCCGCGTGACGCCCGTGGATGTGCTGGCATCGCCCATCGTTGCGGCCTCGGTCGATATCGAAGCGGCCCCCTACGAGGGCGTGGCGTCCAACGTCAACACCACCGGCTTTACGTTGACGCACACCTATCAGGACGGCTTGAACGGCTATACCAACTTACCCCTCAATTACATCGGATCGACCACCGCCAACGGCAAAGACCCGCTAACGGGTGCCGCCATCACCGGCTTCAAATACTGGGACTTTGCCTACCCCACGCTGGTTAACAGCGGACCCGGCGCCGTGACCAGCTTTGTCACAGCGACGACCGCGCCGTCGTCGCCGGTGAGTGCATTGACCTACGCCACCTGGCCGAACACCGGCAGTTCAAACACCTGGATCGCGCCCTTCGCCATTCTGATCCCCACCTCCCTGGGCAACACCTTTGTGCACTCTGCGGTGTCCGGCAATGCGTTCTCGGTGGCCAGCACCGGCGCACCGACCACGGTGAACTTCAGCACCACGCCAGGTTCGGCAACCCTGGCCTACCAGGTCGATCGCACAGGTGAGGTGGTGACGGTAACGCCGCAGGACATAACGACCCCGGCCGGTCTGGCAGCGTTGACCACTGGTCTTGCTGTGGGCAACAAGGTGACCGTCTCGGCTGTACCCCAGGCCAGCGGAGGAATGCTGGCCTACACAATTACTTATTTCACAGGAACGCAGAGTATTCAGTGAATAAATGCTTTAATTTATAAAAAACTAATATTAAATTTTATGAATCTGATTAACTACTGCGCCGTACAAGGCGGAAATTTTGGTGATGACATCAATCTGCAGCTGTGGCATCGGCTATTCCCCGACCTGTCCAAACTGAAGGGTCAGGCGGTTTTTTACGGCATTGGAACCTTGCTGGACGGGCCGCACGACAGGTCAGTGCGTAAAGTGGTGCTCGGCGCCGGCATTGGCGAAATCAACTCGGCACAACCGGACAGCAGCTGGGACTTTCGCTGGGTGAGGGGCCCAAAAACCGCCTCCGAATTTGGCCTGTCGAGCGATTTTGGTGTTGGCGATCCGGCCATCTTATGGCCGGGACTGACCGAGGTCGAACTCCAGGGTGACGGCCCGGTCGGCCTGATTCCGCATTTCGCGACCTGGGACCACTTTGACTGGCGTTCAGTGGCGGACAAGGCCGGGATGGTCGCGATCAATCCCAGGGAGGCTCCGCACAAGGTATTCGCCAATATGCGTGGCTGTTCGCAGATCTTGTCGGAGTCACTGCACGGGGCCATCTGTGCCGATGCCATGGGAATCCCCTGGGCCGCTTGCATCCTGTCGCACCGGTTCAATGAATTCAAATGGAACGACTGGATGGCCACAATTCACCGGCGCTACAACCCGCTGGTCATGCACCGGCCGCTGGTGCGGGAAATCAGCCCTGCAAAAGGCTGGACAAACCGCATTGCCAGACTGGTTCACTACAAGCGCTATACCCGTCACCCCAACCTGAGGCCGCTTCGTGTCGCCACCCAGGAAGATGTGTCGGCGGTGGCAAACACTCTCTACGCATTTGGCGCCAACCCGTACCATTTTTCCTGCAGCCACCACAGACATATTGATCGGCAAAAAGCCGCCATGCTCAATCGCTGCGAGGCCTTCGCAAGGGCTTACGACCTGCAGTTTGAGCCCGACCCGAAATATTTTTAGTAGCCTCTCTTGCTAATCGCGGCGGCCGTCTGCGGCACGCCGGTGGTTACCAGCTACCATCCGTCATCTGAAAAACAGGAGAGCCTTTTGTCCGCCGCGTGTACCAATGGAGTTGATGTCGGTTTTGCAGCGCTGAGTTATTTGCAGATCGGTTTTTTGGGTGTGGTTCAGGGCATCACCGAGCTGCTGCCTATTTCATCCACCGCCCATATGCGCATCGTGCCCGCAGTGCTGGGCTGGAATGACCCCGGATCGGCGTTCTCGGCCATCATGCAACTGGCAGCGTTGGCGGCTGTCCTGTCTTACTTTTCAAAAGATGTTCGTACCCTGTTGTCGGGAACAGTCCATGCACTGAAACGCCGGGATTACGAATCGCGCGACTTGCGGCTTGCGGTCGGCATTGTGCTGGCCACCATTCCGATAGCAGTTGCCGGTCTGCTGCTGTCTCCCCTGCTCAACGCCTGCAACACGCCTTTGCGTGGCTTGCAGGTTATCGCAGTTGCATCCATCGGTATGGCCACCCTGCTGGCGGTTTCGGAATGGAAATGCAGCCACACCCGACTGCTGCGCGATATGCGACTGCGTGACGCCCTGTGGGTCGGTTTGGCGCAGGTGGGTGCATTGATTCCTGGCGTGTCGCGGTCCGGCTCCACCTTGACCGGTGCGCTGTTCCTGAACTTCAGCCGCGAGGAGGCAGCGCGTCTGTCTTTCCTGATTGGCTTGCCCGCCATTGCCCTGGCTGGGCTCAAAGAGCTATTGGTTCTGTGGCACGCCCACATTGCGCCAGACGCCTGGTTGCATCTGCTGGTAGGTCTGGGAGTCGGAAGTGCCTCTGCCTTTGTTGCAATTTGGGGCTTGATGCGGTTTCTGGAGAAATTTTCGACCTGGATATTTGTCGGCTACCGCGCCCTGATGGGCGTCTTGCTTCTGGTCGGGCTGAACGCCGGCTGGCTGGTCTAGTCCAGCCGACAGGCAATGGACAATCGCCATGATTGATGGACTTGTCGCAGGCAAGCTGGTGGGTCTTGCCGAAATGCGCGAAGGCAAAAACGCTTCGCAATTCGGCGTGGCTAAGGTGCGTGCCAATGCCGGCGACGGACAAGCGATTCTCGTCAACGTGATTGCATTTGCACCTGAAGCCTGCGCTGCGCTCATGGCGCTGGATGATGGCGACTCGGTTGCACTTGCGGGAGCGCTGACGCCCAAGGTCTGGAGCGACAAACAGGGCAACACCAAACCTTCTCTGGACATGGTGGTCAACAACGTCATGACGGCTTACCAGGTCACAACCAAGCAGGCGACTGACATGCCCGAAGCAAAATGATCAAAGCCGCATAATTCGGCGAAAATGCCACACAATTTAAAGGCGTATTGCGCGGCATGGACCTGTTTGACACTGCAATGATTTTTCTGGGCTTGCTGGTCGTGCTCGGCGCCATTGGTTTTGAGTTCCACATGCGCCAGATGCGCAGCAAGGTCGTTCAAGACGCCTCTGGTCTTCGGTTTGAATCGCACCAGTTTTCTGTGCAAGTGCAACGCGCTAAAAAGCAGATCCACGTGGAGAGCCCGCGCGGTTTTTTGGATACAAATGGCGCCGGCAAACCGGTACTGGCACGCCAGGCCTCAGGCGTGCAACGCACCTTCGAAGCCATTGGCTTCAGAACCGATGTGCGGTCCAGCACGCCCATGGACACCGCCATTTTTGACGTCGAAATGACCGGCGGCGACGGCGCTCTGCTCAAAGTGGTCAGGGTACCGCAACCGGTCGCGGCGAATTTCGAAATTTTCGCGCGACAGATTCACAACTGGATCGAAAAGCTGGAGCGCCGTGCAGAGCGCGAACGTATCGAGCGATTGCGCATCGAACAAGAAGCCGAGCAAGCCGCCCGTCATGCGGAAATGATGGCCCAACTTCTGCCAAACGGCCCGCCCAAAGAACCGCTCAGCGCCGAGACGCTCGATGCCATTGCCAACGCACAAATTGCCAACTGGCGCGCCAGTGCCGGCTTTGAGGGTGAGCACAGCCAGCGGCTGACCGATGCCAACGGCATGGTGGTCTGGTTTGTCGATCTGTGCGCCGATGGGCGCATCACTTTGCATGCCGAACGCCGCACAATCCACTCCACGCTGCGGGGTGCAACAGTGACCTCGCTCGCAGGAGAACTCGAACTTGGTGTGCGCGACGCCTACTGGAGCGAAAGCAACCCCGAATTGCGTTACTTCAAAATTCTGCGCGGGCTCAGTGCCGATGAGCGCCGCGCATGGAAAGAGCGGCTGGAACTCACCCGCGACAAAGCAAACGGCACGTCTGCATGAGCTCATCCGATTCCGGCGTGGATGCTTTGAGCCGACCGCTCACATCCTATTTGGGCCTGGGTCCGTTTTTGCGGCTGAGTATCGCTGGCGGCGACTTGCAGGCACTGGGCTTTCGGTTATTAGACGCTTTGGCACAAGACCCGGAGAACCCGATCCTGCTGCTGAACACCGCCGCGGCATTGCAGAGCCTGGGACAAAACGAAACGGGTCTGATGTTTCAAAGCGAAGCACTGACGCACACCAATACCTATCGCATTGAGGCCACCGTGCAACCCGCCAGCTTGCGGTTGCTGGTGCTGGTGGCGCCGGGTGCCATGAACAACAACACGCCCATCGACTGCCTGCTGGAAAACACGGATATTGAGCTAATTTTTTATTACCTGCGAGATGGCCAGGTACAAGCCGACATCGATCGCGCGCGGACTCTGCCCCATGACATCGTGCTGGTTGGCATTGGTGAGTGCGAAGCGACACGCCCTACGCTGGCGGCGCTCACCCCGGCGCTCCAGGACTGGCCGCATCCGGTCATGAACCTGCCACAGCACCTGTGGCTCACCGACCGAGACGCCGCCAGCGATGCGCTGCAAAACATTGCCGGCCTGTTGATGCCGCAAACAATCCGTGTAGCTGGCGCCATGTTGCGCCGGATCGCTGACGGGCAGAGCACGCTGCATGAGGTGCCTGGGGGCATGCAGTTTCCAGTCATCGTGCGCCCTATCGGGTCCCAAGGCGGGTACCGCCTGAACAAACTGGAGTCCCCGGCGGAACTCTCACACTATCTGGATGCATATTTTCCAGACGCGGCGGAGGGTGCTTTTTTCCTCGCCCCGTTTATCGATTACCGTGATGCGCAAGGCCAGTTCAAAAAAATTAGGGTTGCCCTGATAGACGGCCAAGCCTATGTCTGCCACATGGGAATTTCATCGCATTGGATGGTGCATTACGTCAATGCCGGCATGTACGAAGACGCCCGCAAGCGCCAGCAGGAGGCCGACTTCATGGCGCAATTCGATGAATTTGTGCAGCGACACCATAGTGCGCTGCAAGCAATTTGCCGCCAACTGCCACTCGAATACATGGTGATGGACTGTGCAGAAACACAGTCCGGTGATTTGCTGCTTTTTGAAATCGACCATGTCGGCGTCGTGCACGCGATGGATCTGGAGAGCCTTTTTCCTTACAAACAGCAGCAAATGCAGCATGTCAAACAGGCGTTTCGGGCTGCGCTGATGCGCCGGACAAAAAAAATTTCAAGTCAGGCCTAAAGATTCCAGAGCAGTACCCGATAAGACAAGTGAGCCCGGTAAAACCCGGAAGTTTGTAGCCATTGATTGACCGCTATACCGCCACTTCAGATTACTGCCATGTCCAGTATCGCTTCCACCATCAGCCTCTCTGGCATAGTGCAGCCGGGTTTCGCTGCGCCGGCGCCCGCGAGTGATGGGAGCGGGGTCGTAACGCCACCGGCATCGGTCAGCCCTGAGCAGCCCAAAACCCAGTCATCCAGCGCCGCACCCAACGGCGGCACGGTGTCGCCTCAGGTTTTGAATGACATGCAAAGCAAAATCAGTCAGGTTGCGCCGGAGCTGCAGTTCTCCGTCGATCAGCAAAGCGGTCGTACCGTGATCATGCTGACCAACATGACTACCCATGAAATCATCCAGCAATTTCCCAGCGAAGCGGCATTGCAGATTTCTGCCGAACTTGACCGCTACGAAAAAGGCCGGTTGATCAATCTCAAGGCCTGATCAGCCGCGGCTGAAGCGCCGCAATCGGATCACCAGCCTGGTAGCGAAAACCCACCGTAACCAATTCATTCGGAGCGACCTCCGTCGGCTGGACCAGTGGAACAACCAGATACTGGTTGGTCCAGTCAATGGTGCGCTGCTCTTGTACGAGCACTGCCAGAACACTTTTTGTAATGATTCGCAGCGCATTGAAATGGCCGGCCTGCGCCATAACCAGTTGGCCCGTCCACGAGCAGTCGAGGGCGATCACGTCCTCGTAACTGCCGGCGTGGTAGAGCACCGGCGCGCCCAATTCACGCGTCCTAGGCTGGGGCGTGGCCGGGTCCTGAAAACACGGGCCAGGTGCCACGTAACCGTGAAAGTCGAACGACTGCTGTACCGGCTGAACAGCCTGGAAATAAGCCTCGGGGATAAACCTGGGCAAGGGCAGTCCGAATTGGGCCAGGTAGCGCGCCTTGAAACTCTGAATCATCTGCAACTGCTTTTCGCGCAGCATGCCGACGTGCAACATCTCGCAAATCACCACGTCCACCGGGCACGGCGGCAGGTAATCGAAGGCATCGGCCTGTACCACCTGAACCCGCGCGCCGTTGGTATTGACACTCAGAAACCGGCGCGCTGCCTGTACCAGCTCGGGGTTGCGCTCCACGCAAATGACCCGGGCAGCCGACTGTGCAGAAAAATAGGACAAGACACCCGTGCCGCCACCGAGTTCCAAAACCACATGGTGGCTGCGAACGGTGGCTGCGATAGCCTTTTGAAAGGCACCCATCCGGGCCTCGTCGGCCAGCATGTGAAAGTGATAAACGAAGGGGATGTACTGGCCCAATTCAAAATCGGGATGGGTCAGCAGAGTCTGCTCCGAGGGCTGGGGTTTTCCGGCAGTAAGGTCGTTCATGAAGGCGGACCTTCCTGATGTAAGGATGTTGTTGACTATATCGGCCAAACCGGCACGGTCTGAATGTTTGTTGCACGTCAAGCGGCAAATTAAGCCTGCGCAGCAGATTTCGCGATTTCGACCTTTGCATTTGGTAGAGTTGAAGGCTGTGCAGGGTCGGAATACGCATCGCCCAAATCGGCGCCGTATTTTTGAAATGCTGCCATTTGTTGCCCCTAAATTTGACTGTGAGACGCCATGGCTACTGAAAATTCCCAAATCATTTACACCCTGACCGACGAAGCGCCCTTTCTCGCCACCTGTGCGTTTTTGCCGGTCATACGCGCCTTTACCGAGCCCGCCGGTGTGACGGTTAAGGAATACGATATTTCGGTCGCAGCGCGGGTGCTTGGCAGCTTCCCCGAATATCTGACGGACGCACAAAAAGTGCCCGACAACCTGAGCGAACTCGGTCGCCTGACACTGCAGCCGGACACCAACATCATCAAGCTGCCCAACATCAGCGCCTCGGTGGGTCAGTTGGTGGCGTGTATCAAAGAACTGCAATCCAAGGGCTACGCCATACCGGACTACCCTGAAGACCCCAAGACCGACGAAGAAAAAGCCATACGCGCCCGCTATTCCAAGTGCATTGGCAGTGCCGTCAACCCGGTATTGCGAGAAGGCAACTCGGACCGCCGCGCACCACTCGCAGTCAAAAACTATGCGCGCA
This sequence comes from uncultured beta proteobacterium, assembly GCA_903859265.1. Taxonomy (GTDB): domain Bacteria; phylum Pseudomonadota; class Gammaproteobacteria; order Burkholderiales; family Burkholderiaceae_C; genus Allorhodoferax. Next base: position 1,185 of record CAIOLZ010000066.1, on the reverse strand, counting down.
AAAATCCGCACTCGATGGCGGAATGGAGCCAGGCCTCGCGTACCCATGTTTCGCACATGCACCACGGCGATTTTTACCACGGCGAAAAGTCCATGACTCTGGACCATGCGCGAGACGTCAAGATGGAACTGCTGACCAAAAGTGGCAAAACCGTGGTGCTTAAACCCAAGGTATCGCTCAAGGCCGGCGAGATCATCGACAGCATGTTCATGAGCAAAAAAGCGCTGCTCGATTTTTATGAGAAAGAAATCGAAGACGCACACAAGACGGGTGTGATGTTCTCGCTGCACGTCAAGGCCACCATGATGAAGGTCTCGCACCCCATCGTGTTCGGACACTGCGTCAAAATCTTTTACAGAGACGCATTTGCCAAACATGCCAAGCTGTTCGAAGAACTCGGCGTCAACGTCAACAATGGCATGGTCAATCTCTACGAAAAGCTGGAGAGTTTGCCCCAGTCACAGCGTGAAGAAGTCATCAAAGACCTGCACGCCTGTCACGAGCACCGGCCCGAACTGGCGATGGTGGACTCGGCCAAAGGCATCACCAATTTCCACTCTCCCAACGACATCATCGTGGACGCGTCGATGCCCGCCATGATCCGCAACGGCGGCAAGATGTGGGGCGCCGATGGGCGCCTCAAGGACGTCAAGGCGGTTATGCCGGAGAGCACGTTTGCCCGCATTTACCAGGAGATAATCAACTTCTGCAAATGGAACGGCAACTTCGACCCGCGCACCATGGGCACCGTTCCCAATGTCGGCCTGATGGCCCAGCAGGCCGAGGAATATGGTTCCCACGACAAGACGTTTGAAGTGGAAGAAGACGGCGTTGCCAACATCACCGACTTGGCCACGGGCGAAGTGTTACTGACCCAAAACGTCGAAGCCGGGGACATCTGGCGGATGTGCCAGGTCAAGGATGATCCGATCCGCGATTGGGTCAAACTCGCTGTGACACGTGCCCGCAATTCAGGCATGCCCGCGGTCTTCTGGCTGGACCCGTATCGCCCCCATGAAAACGAGCTGATCAAGAAGGTTAAAACTTACCTGCATGACCATGACACCACCGGACTGGACATTCAGATCATGTCGCAAGTACGCGCCATGCGCTACACACTCGAGCGCGTCATCCGCGGACTTGACACCATCTCGGTCACAGGCAACAAGATCGGAAGAGCACACG
>CAIOLZ010000065.1 GCA_903859265.1 uncultured beta proteobacterium | reverse complement strand
TGACATTGCGCACCATCAAGGGCGGCAAGCTCGAAGAACTGGCTGTGATCCGTTAATCACTGCGGTTTTTAGTCTGAAAACGCACCCTTCGGGGTGCGTTTTTTTTTGAACAAAGGGCAGGTCTAAAATTCAGCCCATGAGCATCCCCATCGCCCCTGACAACGCCACCTCCTCCCGGCCGAGCAATTTTTTGCGGCAGATCATTGAAGCCGATTTGCAAAAAGGCACCTACGCGGCGCGCAAATGGGCCGGTAGTCCTGGCGACGCGGCGCACCATGCCTCAGGACAGCCTGACCCGGCGAAAATTCGCACCCGTTTTCCGCCCGAGCCCAACGGCTATTTGCATGTAGGGCATGCCAAAAGTATTTGCCTGAACTTCGGTCTGGCGCGGGATTACGGTGGCGTTTGCCACTTGCGCTTTGACGACACCAATCCGGAAAAGGAAGACGCGGAGTACGTCAACAGCATCATTGATGCAGTAAGGTGGCTCGGTTTCGACTGGGCACAACCCGGCCAGAGCGCCGGCAGTGCCGCGCCGTACCAGGCCAGCGACTATTTCGGCTTTATGTACCGGGCGGCTGAAGCCCTGATCCAGGCCGGTCACGCCTACGTCGATGAACAGACCGCCGAGCAGATGCGCAACAGCCGCGGCGACTTCGGCAAACCCGGCATAGATAGTCCGTATCGCAGCCGGGGCGCTGCGGAAAATCTGGCGCGATTTCGGGAAATGCGGGACGGCAAACACGAAGATGGATCGATGGTGCTGCGGGCCAAAATCGATATGGCCAGCCCCAACATCAATCTGCGTGATCCTGCCATTTACCGCATCCGCCGCGCCACCCACCACAACACGGGCGACACTTGGTGCATCTATCCGATGTACACCTTCGCGCACCCGATTGAAGATGCCCTGGAGCAAATCACCCACAGTATTTGCACGCTGGAATTCGAAGACCAACGCCCTTTTTACGACTGGCTGATGGATCGACTGTGTGAGGCTGGCCTGTTGGCAGCGCCCACACCCAAGCAGTACGAGTTCGCAAGGCTGAACCTGACATACGTTATCACCAGCAAGCGCAAGCTCGCGCAGCTCGTGTACGACCAAAAGGTCTCGGGGTGGGACGATCCCCGCATGCCCACCATCGTCGGGCTTCGACGGCGCGGTTATACGCCTGAGAGTCTGCAACTGTTCGCCGAGCGCATCGGAGTCACCAAAAGCGATAGCTGGATTGACTACAGCACACTCGAAGGCTGCCTGCGCGAGGACCTCGAAGCCAAGGCCCATCGGGGCATGGCCGTACTGGACCCGGTCAAACTGATCCTCACCAACTGGGATGAAGTGATGGGTGCGGGGCATCTGGAGCCCTGCACGCAGCCCGCGTTGCCACACGCAACGCACGACGCGTCGGCGCCTTCGCTGCAACGCCATTTCACAATCGGCAAAGAGGTCTGGATAGAACGCGATGACTTTTGTGAGGTGCCGCCCAAGGGATACAAACGCTTGTACCCCGGCAACATGGTGCGTCTAAAGGGCGGCTATGTAATCACCTGCACCGGTTGCACCAAGGATGACAACGGCAACATCCGCAGCGTGCTGGCCACCGTAGTGCCAGACACCAAAAGCGGAACGCCAGGCAGCAACAGTGTCAAAGCCAGCGCCGCCATCACCTGGGTCGGTGTTGCCAATGGCGTCAATGCGCAAGTGCGCCTGTACGACCGGCTGTTTTTGGATCCCAACCCGGATGCCGGCGGCAAGGATTTCATTGAGAGCCTCAACCCCAACAGCCTCAAAGTCGTTACAGCCATCGTGGAGCCCTCCTTGGCCGCTGCGCTACCCGGCCAGCAGTTCCAGTTTGAGCGACATGGCTACTTCGTGGCCGACCGGATTGACCATGTACAAGGCAGCAAGCCAGTATTCAACCTGGCCGTGGGTCTGAAAGACAGTTGGGGAAAGTAAAACAAGATGTCCCGGCCTGACTACAGCCCGTCCGCGGAGCGGAACAAACAACCCATACTGGACGTACTGCTGCAACTGTTGCCCGATCGAGGTCAGGCACTCGAGATTGCATCAGGTACAGGACAGCACGTTGAATGGTTTGCCCGTCACATGCCCCAATGGGCCTGGCAGCCCACCGAGGTGCATCCGGGAGCGCTCTACAACATCGAGGCACGGGTGGCCCAAGCGGCACTGGAAAACGTGCAGGAAGCGGTTCAGCTCGATGTCTGCAGTGACCCCTGGTTCAGTTCGGCACCGGAGCTGGCAAACCGCCGGTTTGACTTGCTGGTCTGCATCAACATGCTGCACATCGCGCCATGGGCGGCCTGTGCCGCTCTGATGCGGGGAAGCGCCCGGCATCTGCAGCCCCACGGCGTGCTGGTGACTTACGGCCCCTACTTTGAAAACGGCGTCACGGCAACGCCGAGCAACCTGGACTTCGACCAAAGTCTGCGTGAACACGACGCAAGCTGGGGCATTCGCAAACGCGAGGACATCGAGCGAATTGCGGCAAGCGAAGGCCTGCGATTGCGCGAGCGCCATGCGATGCCGTCCAACAACTTGCTGCTGGTCTGGACGCCGGTCTAAATCGACGGACCTGGGCCCGGGCACAAGGCATTGAAAACCCGGATGGCGGCGTATGCGTCATTGGCGGCGTACACCAATTGCGACTCCGTCAGACGCGGGTTGGCCCAGTTGCTGGTGGCTGCTTTTTTGGACTTGATAAACCGCCGGTTGAACATCACTGCCACGGCACCCTTGACGCCCATGTCTTTCCGGTAGCCGCGCTCCTGAAACACGGTATTGAGTTCCAGCACACCGACCGGCTCAACACCGAGTTTGGTCAAAATCCGTTTGCGGTCGTCGCCCAGACCAAAACCAGCCTTCACGATGCGGGGCAACGCCAGCAATTCAGCGACGACGGCGCGGCACGCCAAATCGTGTAACTGGAAAACCCAGGCGCGCTCTGGCGTGGCGAGTTGCAACACGTGCGGGCCTTCAGAGGTTTCACCGACCCTGAAGGTTGGTTTGGACTCGGTGTCGAATCCCCAGGCCTTTTGGGTTACCAACACGTCGTACGCATCACGGGCCTGCGCCGCGCTGCTGACCAATGCAATCCGATCCAAGCCAAGGCGATCGAACGGATCCAGCAGGGCAATGGCTTCCTTGTCAGGGGTCGGCTTATGGGTTTGCATCGACACGTATCATCGCCGCATAAGGACGTCCCATGAAAAAAACATTTCCCCTTGCCGTAGAAGGCAAGCATCCCGAGCGCTTGCTCGAAGCCACGAAACACGAAATCCGCAAATACATCAAACGCGAGCGCCGCAGGGCACTTCCCGAGGGCGCTGACTTTTGGGATTTTGATTGCAAGTTCGGCCTCACGCAGGAGAGTGCGGCCGTCGTGCATATCGCTGAGATAACAGCATTGATTGATGCCGCCGCCAAGGCCCAGGCGCACCAATTTTTTATTGCGATTTTGGCCAAGCCAGGACACCGCGCGGCTAGCATAAAAAACGGGTTTTCAGACGCGCAGGTCACAAAAAACTTACCCCCGCAGACTGTGGGCGACTTTGTGGATAACCGTGTTCAAAAGACCTGAGAGCCGCGCCAGACATGGCCCCCAACGCAGTGCCTGCAAAATGACCAGGACCCGAAAACAATTTTTCTGCGACCTCTGCTTTAGGGGTTGACATTTCAATTTTTGCCTGAAGTTGCAACATATGAAATTGATCCAAACTGTTTACAAAATGACGGGGCGCCGCACCGTTCTGACTGGCTTGATGGCGATTGCTGCAGCGGGTTTTATCGCCTGCTCGCAGCAGGATGCCAAAGACCAGGAAACCAACCTGAGCGCCCAACAGGCGTGGGACACCGTCGCCAAGGAAGGCAGGGGGTTCACCGCAGGTTCGATGATGACTGCCAACACCGTATTCGTCATGTTCGATCCGCAGTGCCCGCACTGCGGACATTTGTGGCAACAAAGCATTCCACTGCAAGCCAAAGTCAAATTCGTCTGGATTCCGGTGGCGTTCATCAACGCCAAAAGTGCGCCTCAGGGCGCAGCCTTGCTGACCGCGGCCAACCCGGCAGAGGCCATGACCGCGCACGAAGCCTCCATCCTCGACGGCACGGGAGGTACCGCGGCATCGAGCAGCATTCCCGATGACATCAACGCTGCCATCGCGCACAACACTGCTCTTTTCAATCGAATGGGAGCCGACTCTGTGCCGCACATCATCGCCAAAAACCAGACCACCGGACAAATCGTGACGCATACCGGTGCATTGGATACCGATGCGCTGAGGCAACTCCTGGGCATGGACTAGACGTATTTTGCTGGCATGATTGCGCGCACAACAAAATCAGGAGACACCACCATGCCCCAAGCCCACTGCAACCGGCGCGCATTTGCAAGGGTTGTCGCAGGCGCTGCCGCGGCGTTCGCCAGCCTGGGACAGGCGCAAAGCATCTGGCCCAGCCGAGCTGTTCGCATCATCGTGCCGTTTCCGCCAGGCGGCACCACCGACATTCTGGCGCGCGCCGTAGCGCCCGATCTGACCAAGGCCCTCGGTCAACCCTTCATCATCGACAACAAGGCGGGTGCAGGTGGCAATGTGGGCGCGGAGGCTGTTGCCAAATCAGCCGCTGACGGCTACACATTGCTCATGGGAACGGTGGGAACACACGGAATCAACCGCGCGCTGTATCCCAAACTGCCCTATGACCCATTCAAGGACTTCGCACCCGTGACGCTGGTCGCTGCCGTACCCAACGTCATGGTGGTTAACATTGAATTTGCCGCCGCCAACAGTATCAACACCGTCAACGACTTCATCAAATTCGCCAGGGCAAATCCGGGGCGTCTGAACATGGCTTCCAGCGGCAACGGCACCTCCATTCATCTCGCGGGCGAGTTGTTCAAGAGCCAGACCGGCATCTTCATGACCCACATTCCCTACCGCGGCTCCGGCCCCGCACTGCTCGATCTGGTGGGTGGTCAGGTCAACGTGATGTTTGACAATTTGCCATCGGCAATGCCCCTCATCAAAGGCGGCAAGCTCAAGGCGCTGGCGGTGACCAGCGCGCAGCGTTCAGCAGCGTTGCCCGACGTACCCACCATCGAAGAAGCGGCCGGCCTCAAGGGATTTGAGGCAACCAGCTGGTTTGGCCTGTTGGCTCCGGCAGGAACGTCTGCCGACATCGTCAACCGCATCCAGCAGGAAGTGGCCAAGTCCCTCGCGACGCCTGCGATGAAAGAAAAAATGCTGTCGCAAGGCGCCAACCCAAGCGGCAATACGCCGGCACAGTTTGCCGCGTTGATCGAGAGCGAACACAAGAAGTGGGCACAGGTAGTGAAAGTCTCTGGCGCCCGAATCGACTAAACCAACCTTTTTTACTCTGGACGTGAACCATGATTACTTTGTGCGGATTTCCGATTTCCAACTACTACAACACGGTCAAAATGGCGCTGCTTGAAAAAGGTGCACCCTTTACCGAAGAGCATGTGGCAACCCGCAGCAAGGATGAAGCGGTCCTCAGCGCGAGCCCCCTCGGGAAAATACCTTTCATCAAAACCGCGCAAGGCAGCATGTGCGAAAGTAAGGCCATTCTGGAGTTTGTCGAGGCTGCTTACCCCACCCCTGCCTTATTTCCTGCTGACCCCTTTGCAGCAGGCAAAGTGCGCGAGATGATGATCTACATCGACCTGCATCTGGAGCTGGTGGCACGTGAGTTGTATGGCGAGGCGTTTTTTGGCGGCACGGTCAGTGACGAGATCAAGGACAGGGTTCGCAAGACGCTGCTGCGCAACATTGCGGGCTTGCAGAGGCTGGTGAAATTTGCGCCCTATGTCTTGGGTGATACCTTCACCATGGCCGACGTGGTCGCCTTCAATAACCTGCCACTGGTTGGCATGGCGACCCGCGCAATCTACGGCGAAGATCTGCTGGTGCAATGCGCAGTGGACTACAAGCCTTACATCAAAATGATCGGTGATCGCCCCTCAGCGCAGAAAGTCGTTGCCGACAGAAAAGCCTCGCAGGCCAAAAGCTGAGGTGGCGTCTGCTGCCGCGTGAAATCGGCCCCAGTTTAGCGGGTCACGAGCACGGGAATCGGCGATTCGGCCACCACCTTGGTGGCGACGCTGCCGAGCATCAGCCGGGCCAGACCGCTGCGCCCGTGGGAGCCCACAACAATCAGATCGGCGCCCAGTTCTTTGGCGGTATCGACGATGCCGCTGGCCGCTGCAACATCCTCCACCAGCCGCACCTGCAAGGGCAATGCAGGTGTCTCAGCATTGCACAACGCTTCAACCTGTGCGTGCGCCTGAGCCGCTGCCGACTGTGCAGCGGCAGCATAGGCCTGGTAACCGATCGGGTTAACCTCTGCCACACCCACATAAGGGTAGGGATCGGCCACATAGAGTGCTGTCAGCGTAGCCTTGTGCACGCGGGCCAGTGACACGGCAAGCCTGGCAGCGTGCTCGGAAGCGGCGGAACCGTCGGTCGCAAGAACAATGTTTTTAAACATGAAACCCTCGTTGGTTGAATGAAGATGGTGGATCATGCACCCTGAAAATATTGAAGGATTTGACTTGGGTCATAAGTTGACCAAGCGCCAGTCGCAAGTTTCATAATCGCGCCGCGCAACGGCCGCGGCAAAACCTAAGGATGCCCATGCACGCCAGCACCCACCCAAAAGTCCAATTTCAGCTTGATGGCATCGACGTGTACGTAGAAGGCTCAGGCGGGACAACCCTGGTTTTTTTGCACGGCTGGCCCGATAACGAACGATTGTGGGACGCAACCGTTGCGGGCTTGAAAGACCAGTTCCGGTGCGTCCGTTTTACGCTTCCCGGCTTCGACCTGGGCAAGCCGGAGCGAACGCTTTCACTCGACGAGATCACTGCGTCGGTCAAAAACATCGTGCAGGTTGTCAGTCCGGACCAGCCCGTGACCCTGGTTATGCACGACTGGGGATGCACTTTCGGCTATGAGTTTTTGGGCCGCCATCCATCCCTGGTGGATCGGGTTGTGGCGGTGGATATCGGCAACCACAACCACGGCAGCTATCTGCGCTCACTCACTGCCCAGCAAAAATTGGGCATTTTCCTCTACCAGTTTTGGCTGGCTCTGGCCTGGGGCGCAGGGCGCTACATCAGTACATCGCTGGGCAACTGGATGACCCGGCTCTGCGCGCGCGCCGTGAAATGTCCCGCCGCCGATGCCGATCTGCACTGGCGAAAAAATTTTCCCTACGCCATGCTTTGGCTGGGTCTTCGCGGCGGTCTCAAGGGATGCCTGCGTGTCGATCCCAAGTGTGCGTTTTTATACATTTACGGCGCGCGCAAGCCTTTCATGTTTCACTCACCCCAATGGCTGACAGAAATGGCTGCTGTGCCGGGCAACAAGGTTCAGGCATTTGCAACCGGCCATTGGGTCATGTTGCAACAGCCGGTGGAATTTGTCGCCTGCCTGCGCGACTGGCTCACCGGGTTTAATCGCTGACCTCATCGTCTGCGTCGTCTCGGTTGCGTGGTTCGCGTTCAAGCTGTGGTCGCGGGATTTTTTTCAATCGAATCAGGCGCGCTTGTTCGATCGCATCTTTTTTGATCTGTCGCTCGGCGTCGAGCTTCTGTCCGATGGCCAGCCATTGGGCAAACTCCTGCGGCTGTTCCAGGCTGATGCGGCCCAGGCTGCCCTGACGGAAATCATGGATCACGATTTCCGCCGCCTTGTTCAAATTGACTTTGCCACCGCTTTGCAAGGCGCCGCGTTTGCGTCCTATGGCGTCGAGCAGCGCCTCGTCCGTTGAATCCGCTACCCCGGTAATTTTGTAGCGCGCCTCCAGCGCGCCGGCATAGCGCTGGCGCAAATAATCCAGCAGTTCCAGCGCCACTTCCTCTTCGTTGAACGCGTTGCGTCCGATCGCGCCGCTGGCGGCCAGGTTGTAGCCGCTCTTGGCAACGATGATGCGGGGCCAAAGAACGCCTGGCGTGTCGTACAGATAAAAGTCATCCGCAATGGTGATGCGCTGCTCCAATTTGGTAACACCAGCCTCATCGCCGGTCTTGGCAGCCCGCTTGCCTTTGAGTGTGTTGATCAAGGTGGATTTGCCAACATTGGGAATGCCACAAATGAGCACACGCATCGGCTTTGCCATGCCGCCGCGCTGGGGCGCCAATGCGTGGCAGGCCGCTACCAGCGCGCGGACCGGCGCGGCCACGCTGGCGTCCAAGGCCAACGCCTGCACGCCGGGCGTTGCGTTGTAATGCGCCAGCCACATCGCCGTGCATACGGGATCCGCCAGATCTTGCTTGTTGATGACTTTGAGGGCGGGTTTTTGGCGCGTCAGCTCAGCGAGCATGGGATTGGCGCTTGAACCGGGCAGGCGTGCGTCGAGCATCTCGATCACGACATCAATGTCCTTGATGCGCTCCTCGATCGCCTTGCGGGTCAAATGCATATGACCCGGAAACCACTGTATTGCCATGCCGTCCTGCTCTGAATTCAAACTGCGAGAGCAGTGATTGTCGGGCAGTTAGTGCGGCCTGGCCAACAGCCGCTGCGGCGCCAGGTACTCCTTGAGATAAATGTCGAAGGGCATGCTGTCAGCCGCTTCTATATCGGCCTGCTTTTGCAATGAATCGCGGCTTTCCTGTTCCAGCAGGCCACGCTCGTGCGCCGTCAATCGGACCTCCAGCATGGCCTGGCGGGTGGCTGCAGACCGGGCCTTGGCAAACTCGAGAAAGGAACCGTCGAACTGTTCCGAAATCTCCCGCAGCACGCGTGCCGAGGGTAGCGTCTGCGGCTGCTCCAGCCCGTGCTGTGCAGCCCTTACCGCCGCGCCGTAATCCGACGTCGCATGGTTTGCATCCAGCCGCGCGGCAATGGGTGCCAGCGCGCTCAAAATATCCCGGCCCCCAATCGACCAGTGCAACCTGCGCGCCTGGGCGCTCCAGCAGCAAACCGGGCTCACGGCCGCGCTCTGCCACCGCATGCTGGTTGCGCGCCATCGCGGCAATTTCCTGTGGCGTATCGTCGGGACTGTCCGTGCTTAGGCAGTAGATCAAAAAAACATCGATGAAACGCAAGGTCTGCGCGTTGATGCCCACCAGCTCGAACGGGTCCAGGTCCAGCAGGCGCACCTCGACATACTCCACCCCGCGCTCGCGCAGCGCGTGCAGCGGACGCTCCCCCGGAAAAATCACGCGCTTGGGGCGAATGCTGCCGTAGAACTCATTTTCAATCTGCAAAAGGGTGGTGCCCAGTTGGCGGTAGCCGCCGTCCGGGCCTTGCACGCCGATGGTTTCATACGGCGCGTAGGGTTGCGTGAGCGCGCCCTGCAGCGACGCTGCGTAGCCCTGCAAACTGTTGTAACTGACTGCCAGCGCCGATTGCGCGTCGCTTTGGTAGCCCAGCCGCCCCATCCGCAAGGACGTCGCATAAGGCAGGTGCATGGTGTTTTCGCCCAAGCGCTGCAAGGCATGCTGGCGCCCCGCCACGAACGAGGAGCACACCGCAGGCGATGCGCCGAAAAGATACAGCAGCAAAAAGGCGTTACGCCGGAAGTTTCGAATCAGGCTGAAGTACTGTTCACTGGACACTTCGGGCATCGACCAGTTGTAATGGATGCCGGAGATCGTTTGCATGCGCCGTCCGTAGCGGTGGCCCAGACCCGTGCGATAGACGGTTTTGGCGCGGCCTACGTTGGAGGTGCCGTACTGACCCAGCGGAATCGCCTCATCGGCGGGCAAATCGCAAGGCATGCTCGACACCCACAGCATCTCATTGTTCAAAGCCTGTGCGGTGAAACGCTGCACCCGCATGAGCTCGTCCAAACAATCTTGCACCCCGGCGTGCACACCAGTGATCAACTCGACCTGGGATTCGCTGAAATCGGTCGTGATGTGCGGGTGAGTCAACGCGGAACCCAGCGCCGCCGGATGCGCAGTCGTGGCGAGCGCGCCGTCCGGCCTGGCGCGCAAACTCTCTTTTTCAAGCCCGCGCCGGATACCGCCGAGCTGTTGCGCGCTTGCCTCCACCGGGGCCCTTAAAAATTTGTCCATGCCTGAGGCCCTGTGCTATTTACTGGGGCGCGAAGTTACCACAGGCAAAAATTTCCTGCCTTGGCACGGCAATTCCGCGGAGGCGCCAAGGGATTCGTAATAATTCACCCATGAATTTTTCAGAAACACTGATTTGGTCTGCGATGCTTGGCGGCCTTCTGACTCTTGCAACCATGGCGATTGCAGACGTCGCCATGTCGGGCAGCCGCACGGCATGGCGTGGGCTGGCCTACATGCTTCTGGCCGGAACCAGCAGCGTGATGCTCTCCGGGCTGCCGGAGATGCTATTTTCCGATGTGTCCGACAACGCGATGCTGGTCTTCAAAGCCAGCCTGGGGCCTCTGAGCGGGGCACTGACACTGACCTACCTTGGTCAATGGCTGGGCGTGGCGGCCGAAGACATGCTGGTCAACCGCACCATCATCGGGGGCGCTGTGGCGCTCATCGCATCGGCAGTTTTCATGGCGCTGGCGTTGCTGATAAATTCAAATTCGAATGGGCATGACAGCAATATTCTGACGTTTGCAACCTGGGTCAATTGCAGTTCGGTGCTGATGGCTCTGATCGCCAGCACCCGTGCGGCGCACCTGGGGGACAGGCTGGCACGCTGGATGGCCTTGGGCTGCCTGCTTCAGGCAATTTCGGTAAGCGGTTTGTATGCGCACAACCTGCCCCTGAACAAGGCACTGGAAAACTCACCCGCCGGCATTTGGGTGTGGGGCCTGACTGCCGCCAGCACCGTCGGTTTTTTCCTGGTGGTGGTGGGTCTGGGCATCAGCCGAAACCGGCAAAACCGGCGGCTGGAGCGCCTGGCCGGACTGTCACGCGGGCTGGACCCGGCCACCGGCCTGCCACGCGGGTCCGTACTGCTGTCCAAAGTGGACGACGCCTTTTGGCGCAGTGCGCGTCTCAATACCAATTGCGCCGTACTCTGTATTTACCTGCGTAACCTGTACGAATTGAGCGAAACGGCCGGCCACAGCATCGACCAGCAAATCCTGGTATCCATGGCTGCTCGCATTCGTCGCACGGTGGGTTTTCGCTGCGTCGTGGGGCTTTACCACCCCCGCTGTTTTGTGGTCGTTATCAGTGCGGTGAAGCAACCGCGTTTGGTAGGGGGCTTGGTGAAGCGGTTGCGCTACCTGTTGGCCAAACCGCTTCCGGTGATCGGACAAAATGACGGCAACTACACTTTCACGCCGGAGATTGCTTACGGACTGGTCACCGTTGACCCAAGCGGCGCGGACCCCGCCCGCATCCTGGATCAGGCAGAGCAAATGGCACTCGCCAGCGAAACCCCTGCGAAAACATGATCATCCATTCTGAAGTTGTTACCACCGAGCCGCTTGCGTCGGCGACCGTTGTCATGCTGCGCGACGCCCCCGACGGGCTGGAGGTTTTTCTGGTCAAACGCCACGCAGCCTCTGCAGTGCTGGGCGGCGTCTATGTATTTCCGGGTGGGAAACTCGATGCCGCGGATACCGAGCTTGACGCGCAAAAGTACTGTGACAGGGACACCCCTGCGCTGCACAAAGCACTGGCTGAGCCGGATACGCCACCCCGCGTCGCCAAAGGATTGTTTGTTGCGGCACTGCGCGAGGCTTTTGAGGAATCCGGGGTGATGTTCGCCACCGTGGGCGAGAACGGCGCCTATGCGGGCCCATCAGTGAAAGCCTCAGCAAATGGATTGCTCCAGCAAGGGCAGGCTTTCAACGTTGTGCTCCATCAACTTGACCTGCGGCTGCAGACGCAGGCCGTGGTGCCCTGGTCGCGCTGGATTACGCCGCTCGTCCCCAGCTTCACCAACAAGCGCTTTGACACGCGCTTTTTTGTCGCCCGGGTTCCCGCCGACCAGATCGCCCGCCATGACGATGTGGAAACCACCCAAAGCGTCTGGCTCAAACCTGCCGAGGCACTCGCGCAATATTGGAATTACGGGATTGAAATGGCGCCGCCACAGATCATGACGCTCTCGCACTTGTCGCAATTCGATAGCGCACAAGAAGTTTTGGACCACGCGCACACGGCGCGCCCCGCAACCGTCCTGCCGGAAGCATTCAACCAGGACGGCCAGCGTGTCATTTGCTACCCCGGCGACCCCTGGCACAGCGTGGCGGAACGTGCGATGCCCGGCCCGACCCGGCTGACGTTTCGCAACCAGCGGTTCGAGCCCACCGACGGATTCGAAGCCTGGCTGCGCCGCGGTGAAGTCAGGCTTTAAAAACTGAGGCGTGCAAGCGTCGCAGTGACCACCAGACGGTGCCCGCGACCACCGGAATCGTGAGCGCCGCCGTGATCTCGGGGCTCCAGGGCCATCCCAGATGCTGGGCACCCTTGGCCAGGTAACTCACCAGTCCCACGATGTAATACGTGATGGCGGCCACCGACAGGCCCTCCACCGTCGATTGCATTTTGAGTTGCACGCCCTGGCGGTCGTTCATCGCTGCCAGCAACGCCTGACTACTTTGCTGCTGCTCAATTTCAACCCGCGTGCGCAGCAAATTGCTGATGCGCGAAACGCGTTGCGACAAAGCGTCCTGGCGCCGGCTTGACCATTCGCAGGTGCTGCGCGCGGGAGTCAGCCGCCGGTCCATGAACTCACGGATCGTCTGCATTCCCCCCAGCCGCGACTCGGCAATATCGCCAATGCGCTTGTCCACCAGATCGAAATAGGCGGCACTGGCCGAAAAGCGCGAATGGGTGGCTGCGTGCTGGCTCTCCACTTGCCCGGCCAGGCGTGTCAGCCGGTCCAGCAACAATGGCTCATCCTCGCGCGTGGCGGAACGGATGGATTGCGCCAGTTCGGCCAGTTCCATCTCCGCCGACGCCAGCACCGCCGAAGCCTCACGCGCTGCCGGCAGGCCCAGTAATGCCGCCATGCGGTAGGTCTCGATTTCCAGCAGACCCTGCACCAGCCGGCCCAGCCGGCGCGGGCTCAGGCTGCCTGCCAGCAGCACCATGCGTGAAAAACCATCCGCGTGGATTTTGAAATCCGTGTAAACCTCGGCAAAACCGTCAGCGAGCGTGGACGCCACCAAAGTTTCGTCCGACAGCACCTGCGCAACCAACTGCTCAGGCTCGGTGGATGCGGCCGGCAGGGCCCACAGGTGCAGGCTGGCGAGCGATTGCCCGGGCAGCGCGGCCATCCATTCCCGGGGCACCACATCCATGGCCGTCTCCGGGTCGCGCTCGCCAAAAGGATCCACCTTCAGGGGGCGCAAAAATGTCCAGCTTACAAACTCGGTATGCAGCTCCCAGCGCAAACGGAACAAGCCCAGATCGACGCGGGTGTGGGTTGATCCGGCATCGGGCGCGGGCAAATGGTTGTCACTCGCAAGTCGTGCCATGTGTTCGCGGCTTTGGCGCCGCTGCTCGGCATCGCACACCATGACAACATGCGAGATCGCCAGCGGCACGGTCATCGACTCGGGCGGCCTGGCGTGAATTTCGTTATGAAGACCGATGCGCAGTGGATGTTGCATAGAAATTCCCGAAATGGTGTGGCCTTAAACCATGGAAGGCGTGGAGATGAGTACCTGTTCCATTACCGTAAGGCCTTCCGCCACCCGCAGCGCACCGGCCAGGCGCAAGGGCCGCATGCCGTCGGCTACCGCTTGCCGGCGCAGCGCGTCCACTACCGGCTCAGCCGTCACGCGGGCCTTGAACGCCTCGGTGACTTCCAGCAGTTCGTAAAGGCCCATGCGGCCGAGAAATCCAGTCATACGGCAATCGACGCAACCCACCGGCTTATAGGGCTTGAATCCCCCGTTGATATGCCAGGGCTTGACCGTTTCGGCCAGCGACTCGCGGGTCGTTTCTTCATCGCGCACCCGGCAATTCGGACACAGTGTGCGCACCAGCCGC
>CAIOLZ010000064.1 GCA_903859265.1 uncultured beta proteobacterium | reverse complement strand
TGCCGGTGGTCATTCAAAAACCGTGCCGGGGCTTGGGCCATCGGGTTTACGTTGCATCGTATCCACGGGGGTTGTGTTGTTGCCAGCGCCAGGCATCGGTGCACATGTCTCGCAAACCCAGCTTGGCTTGCCAGCCCAGCAGCGTGTTGGCCAATCGCGGGTCTGCAAAACAGCTCGCAATATCGCCCGGTCGGCGGGCCACGATTCTGTAGGGCACCGCCACGTCATTGGCGGCTTCAAAATTACGCACCAAATCGAGCACGCTGTAGCCCACACCTGTGCCGAGATTGACGACGAAGCTCGCGGCTTTCTCAAGAATGGCCTTGAGTGCGAACAGATGGCCGTTCGCCAGGTCCTGGATATGGATGTAATCGCGCACGCCAGTGCCGTCTGGCGTGTCGTAGTCCGCCCCGAAAATACTCAGGTATTCGCGCTGGCCCAGTGCAACTTGTGTGACGTAGGGCATCAGGTTGTTGGGGATGTCGCGCGGGTGCTCACCGATCAGGCCGCTCGGGTGTGCGCCGACCGGATTGAAATAGCGCAGGGTGCCAATGGCCCAGCGGGGATCCGATTGGTGCAGCGCACCGAGCATGTCCTCAATGATGAGCTTGGTATGGCCATAAGGCGAATTGATACTGCGCCGCGCCGACTCCGCAATTGGCACCGACTCGGGTTCGCCGTACACCGTGGCGCTGCTGGAAAAAATCAGATTGCGGCAGCCCGCATCGTTCATCGACTGCAGCAGACCAATCATTCCGCCAACGTTGTTGTCGTAATAGCGCAATGGCTGCGCCACGCTTTCGCCAACGGCCTTGAAAGCGGCGAACTGCACAACCGCGCTGATGTTTTCGTCGCGCAGAACCCGGCAGACCAATGCCCGGTCCTGGATGCTGCCCCGGATGCATGGCACAGCCCTTCCCGTAATCACCCGGAGCCGGTCCAGAACCCCGGGGCTGCTGTTGGAAAAGTCATCCAGAATGACTGCCTCATAGCCGCCTTCGACCAAAGACACATAAGTGTGGCTGCCTATAAAGCCTGCGCCACCGGTTAGCAAAATACGTTTGGACATCAAGCGGTTGTCAGGTGAGTGGTGCGTGGCCCGGCCATGCGCGCATCTATAGAATGTTAATGGGTCTTAAACGCCATACTTTTTGGCATCACCAGAGGATTCTCGCCCATGTACAACCCCTTTGTGCGGCCGGGCTTAAGCGCGCATCGCCCAACCGAACAGGCGCCCTATGCAGGCTGAGCAAACCCCGGCGAAGTCCCCGGAGTCCAAGCTCCGACTGCGCCTGGCGCTGACGGTTTTGTTCTGTTTGTGCGTGGTTTGGCTGGCCACCTATCTGGAACTGGGTCGCAGCCGGCAGGCGTATATCCATGAAGCCGAAGTCAAGAACACTGTCAATGCACATGCGTTTTCCGAAAATACCCGGTCCACGATCCGGCGCATCAATGAAGTTCTGATTGACCTGCGTCCGAGCTGGAATGACAACTGGAAGCAATTTGCCGAGCTGATCAAGGCGCGTCAGGAGCACATCAAGGACCTGACATTTCAGGTTTCGGTCATCGATAAAGACGGTATTTTGGCGTTCTCGAACCTGGCCAAATCCAACGACAGAACCGACCTGAGCAAACGCGAGCATTTCAGGGTCCACCAGGCTTCGCCGCAGCTCGATAACCTGTTTATCAGCAAGCCTCTCAAGGGGAAAGTTTCCGGCAAATGGTCGATCCAGTTTACCCGTCCCATATTCAAGGCAGGCGTGTTCGATGGCGTGCTTGTAGTCTCGGTAGACCCGGAATATTTCACCGCGTTTTCGAAATCCCTGGAGCTCGATCCTGCAGGTGTGGCGTCGATGGTGCGCCAAACGGGCGAAATCATGGCGCGGTTTCCGTCGGACGAAAAGTTGCTGGGAAACGTGATCAAAGACTCGCCGTATCTGGAGCCGGATGCGCCCATCAGCGGATCATTCAGGCGCATCAGCGCCTCTGACGGTGTCGAGCGCCTGTATGGCTTCTATCGCGATACTGATTACCAACTCAATTATGTGGTGGGGCAATCGATGGGCAGCGTGCTTGCGCCTTATACGATCAACCGTACCGAAATAGTTTTTGCGGCTGTGCTGGTCAGTGCCATCGCGCTTGCCTTGTCCTATTTGCTGTTGCAGTCCTTGGGCGCGTTGGAAAATATGCGCAAGGATCTGGAAACCGAAAAAGTACTGGCGCAGCAGGCCAATAACGCCAAAAGTGAGTTCCTGGCGAATATGTCCCATGAAATACGCACACCCATGAACGGAGTGCTCGGGATGACTGGCCTATTGCTGGATTCCGGCCTGAACAGCACCCAAAGAAACCTTGCGCGCGACATAGCGCAGTCGGGCGAGGCGTTGCTCGTCATCATCAACGACATTCTGGATTTGTCCAAAATTGAGGCTGGCCACATGGCGTTTGACAGCCACGTATTCAACCTCAGCGTAACCGTGAACTCGGTGATCTCGGCGCTGGGTATTCGGGCCAAGGACAAGGGCATTACTTTGACCGCGCAGTTTGACGAGGGGGCGGACGGTGAATACCACGGTGACAGTCTGCGCATCCGCCAGATCCTGTTCAATCTGGTTGGCAATGCCATCAAATTTACTGAAACGGGGCAGGTTGCAGTGCATATTTCCCGCCATGACGGGGTAACCCGGTTCCAGGTAAAGGACTCGGGTATCGGCATTCCTCAGGAGGCACTGCCCAAACTGTTTTCCAACTTTGTTCAGGTGGATTCGTCCACCTCCAAAAAATATGGTGGAACCGGTCTGGGACTGGTGATCTGCAAAAAGCTGGTGGAGGGAATGCAGGGCTCCATCGGAGTCAGCAGCGAAGTAGGCGCGGGCAGCCTGTTCTGGTTTGAGCTGCCTCTGCAGCCGGCGACTGCCGCGCAAATGGCGCAGCCAAAGCCGGACTTGTCAGCGGCGGCGCCGTCGGATGCGTCCGCCGTTGCGTCTGGCGCTGACCCGCAAGCTGTCGCGCCGGTGCAGACCAAGCATGTGTTGCTGGTGGAGGACCACCCGATCAATCAAAAACTGGCAATCGTCCTGATTGAGCAGCTTGGTTACCGGGTCGATCTTGCCGAGGACGGGCAACAGGCCATCGTTGCGGCTGACAGGCAGCGCTACGATCTGATTTTCATGGACGTACAAATGCCGGTTTTGAACGGCTATGAGGCCACCAAAGCAATCCGCAAAGGCAGTGGGTTTAACCATTCAACCCCGATCGTCGCGCTGACCGCAAACGCCATGCCGTCCGACAAAGAATCGTGCTTCGCCGCCGGCATGACCGACTTTTTGACCAAGCCTTTCACCAAAGACGCGCTCAAGCGCGTGATCGAGCGACAGATCGGTTAGCACCGATCAGGCGCGCTGCCTCCACTCCGGCCCCCTCTCTTATTGGGTGCACCTTTGTTGCAACGTTGGAAATGTGCGAGTCATTCTTGCTGCTATACTCGTAGGCTCGGCCCGGTAGCTCAGTCGGTAGAGCAGAGGATTGAAAATCCTTGTGTCGGTGGTTCGATTCCGCCCCAGGCCACCAAACTCACTTTTGCACGCCGACTGCAAGACTCCAAAAAGCCCTTTGTTTTCAATAACTTAGGGCTTTTTTGTTGTATGCCGCGCCCCGGTTCCAACGGCCTAAAACCAGCACGTTTGCAGTAACTTCTGCAGTAACTTTCGCAGTAAGTTTTTTTGCTGGTTCAGCAGCCCCACACGAACGTGCCGGAGCAGCCATTTTGAGCCGATAAAAGGACCGCTCTGGTTACTTCTCACGTCGCTGCATCACTCCGATCGACCGGGGCGCGCATGGCAGTGAAGGAGAGACCGTGGCAACGGAACTCATCAAAAGCGAGCGCACCATCAGCTTGCTCAAAAAAGGGGCCAAACGGCTCAACGATGGCGGGGGGCTCTACTTGCTGCCCTTTGCGGGCGGAGATACCCACTACTGGCGTTTGGACTACGTATTCCAAGGGCGTCGCAAGACCTTGAGCCTTGGGTCACACCCCCAGGTGACCCTGGAAACGGCCAGAGAAAGGGCGCAAGAGGCTCGCGCTGTCCTGACTGCCGGCTTGGATCCGAGCAGCGAGCGCCGCCGGACGCGGGAGGCGCATGTGCAGGCTGCACGGGCTAAACGACGTGCACTTTCAGGTCAGCCGCAGGAAGGCAGCTTCGAGTGCGTGGCTCGGCGCTGGTTTGCGGTCAAAGAGAGCCAGTGGATGGAGAACTACAGCTCCAAAGTGATCCGCAGGCTGGAGCTCCACGCGTTTCCGAAGTTCGGCCGCAAGCTCTTGCAAGAAATCTCGCCCAAGATCGTCCTGGACGCCTGCCGCACGGTGGAGGCCCGCGACACCTTGGAAACAGCCCATCGCTTGCGTGAACACTGCTCATCCGTTTTCCGGTTTGCGATTGCCGAGGGTGCTGACTTGCGAGACCCCTGTCACGAAATCAGAGATGCGCTCAAGCGGCCACCGGTGCGCCACTTTGCCGCAATCACCAAGCCCGCCGCGCTGACCGGACTGCTGAGGGCCATCGACAACTACAGCGGAACCCTGTGCGTGCGCTCTGCATTGAAACTCTCGCCCATGCTGATGGTGCGGCCCGGTGAATTGCGGCTGGCGCGATGGGCTGAGTTCGACCTGGATCACGGCATCTGGTACGTGCCTTCCATCCGCATGAAGCGCACCAAAGATCAGAAAATCAATGGTGAGCCACACCTGGTTCCTCTGGCGCGCCAGGCAGTGCAGATCTTGGAGGACCTGTTTCAGGTTACGGGAGAAAGCGGTTGCGTCTTTCCATCGACCAATAAGCCGGGTAGGTTCATTTCTGAGAACACACTGAACAAGGCCATGCGTCTCATGGGGTACACATCCAGCCAAACCACAGCGCATGGCTTCCGCGCGACTGCTAGAACACTCATTGTCGAAATGCTTCAGATTCCAGAATCGGCGGTGGAAGCGCAACTTGCCCATGCCGTAAAGGACAATAACG
>CAIOLZ010000063.1 GCA_903859265.1 uncultured beta proteobacterium | reverse complement strand
CTCACCATTACCGACAACGGTATCGGCTTGTCGGAGCAGGAAGCGATTGACAACCTGGGGACGATTGCCAAGAGCGGTACCAAGGACTTTGTTTCCAAGCTCAGCGGCGATCAAAAGGCCGACTCGCAACTGATTGGCCAGTTTGGCGTCGGTTTTTATTCCGGCTTCATCGTGGCTGACAAAATCACCGTGGAATCGCGCCGCGCCGGCCTGAGTGCCGCGCAAGGCGTGCGCTGGGTCAGCGATGGCGGCGCCAGCGGTGGTGGTGCATTTGAGGTCGAAACCATCACCCGTGAAGCACGTGGAACCAGTGTCATCCTGCACCTGCGTGACGACGCACTGGATTACACGCAGTCTTGGAAAGTCAAAGGCATCATCAACAAGTACTCCGACCACATCAGCCTGCCCATTCAGATGGAAAAGGAAGAGTGGAAAGACGGTGAACTGATCAACCCGGGCGATGAAAACGGCGGACGCCAGCCCGGTGCCATGGTCAAGACCGGTGAGTGGGAAACCGTCAACAAGGCCAGCGCCATCTGGACCCGTGCCAAGAAAGACATCACCCAGGAACAGTACGACGACTTCTACAAACAGATCAGCCACGATTTTGAAGCGCCGCTGGCCCACACGCACAACCGCGTGGAAGGCAGTACCGAATACACCCAGCTACTCTATATCCCGTCCAAGGCGCCTATGGATTTGTGGAACCGCGATAAAAAGGGCGGCCTCAAGCTCTACGTCAAGCGCGTTTTCATCATGGACGATGCCGAGGCGCTATTGCCCAACTACTTGCGATTTGTCAAAGGCGTGGTTGACTCTGCCGATTTGCCGCTCAACGTGAGCCGCGAATTGCTGCAGGAGAGCCGCGATGTGAAAGCCATTCGCGAGGGTTGTACCAAGCGCGTTTTGGGCATGCTCGAAGACCTCGCCAAGCACGACAAGGCGCCAGAGGCTAGCGCGGACGGGGTTACGGATGTTCTGAGCGCGGAAGAGAAAGCCGCCGCCGAGAAAGCCGTGGGCCAGTACACCAAGTTCTACAACGAGTTTGGTGCAGTGCTCAAGGAAGGTCTGGGCGAGGATTTCGCCAACAAGGAGCGGCTTGCCAAGTTGCTGCGTTTTGCCAGCTCCACCTCCGATGCGGTCACCGTGTCGCTGGCCGACTACAAGGCGCGCATGAAGGACGGTCAGGAGGCGATTTATTACATCACTGCCGACACCCTGGCCGCCGCCAAGAACAGCCCGCAGCTCGAAGTGTTCAAGAAAAAGGGCATCGAAGTTTTATTGATGACGGACCGCGTGGATGAGTGGGCGCTGAACTACCTGCACGACTTTGATGGCACGCCATTGCAAAGTGTGGCCAAGGGCGCCGTTGACCTTGGCAAGCTGCAGGACGAAGCAGAAAAAAAGGCCGCCGAGGAAGCTGCCGAAACCTTCAAGCCCTTGCTCGCCAAACTCAAAGAGGCACTCAAAGGCAAGGCTGAAGACGTTCGCGTCACCACCCGTCTGGTGGACAGCCCGGCGTGTCTGGTGGTGCAGGACCATGGCATGAGCACGCAGCTGGCGCGCCTGCTCAAACAGGCCGGACAGGCGGCGCCTGAAGTCAAGCCGGTGCTGGAGGTCAATGCGGAACATGCACTGGTGAAAAAGCTCGACGGCTCCGTGCATTTCAACGATTTGGCCCACATCCTGTTTGATCAGGCCCTGTTGGCGGAAGGCGGACTGCCAGATGATCCGGCGGCCTATGTCAAGCGCGTCAACGCCTTGCTGGTCTAAAAGCCCTTGAATGCAAAGCCCGCTGCAGCGCATGCCAGCACGACAGAAATCACGCTGAGCTTGTAGCGCAGCAGGGCCAGCGCCGCTGCCACTCCAATGGCCGCGGCGCCCCATTCAAACGTTGCGCCAAAGCCGCTCGGCCACAGCACGTGGTAGGCAAAAAAGACTGCCAAGTTGACGATCACACCCACCACGGCTGCGGTAATTCCGGTCAAGGGTGCGGTAAATTTCAGTTGGCCGTGGGTGGATTCGATGAACGGTCCGCCCAGAAAAATGAAAAAGAACGATGGCAGGAAGGTGAAAAATGTCACCACGGCACCGGCCACGCTACCGCCAAGCAGCAGGGCATCCGGGCCGAAGATGGCCTTGCTCCAGCCCCCCACAAAGCCGACGAACGACACCACCATGATGAGCGGACCCGGCGTGGTCTCGCCCAGCGCCAGACCGTCCATCATCTGTGGTGCTGACAACCAGTGAAATTGTTCGACCGCGCCCTGGTTCACATAGGGCAATACCGCATACGCGCCGCCAAAGGTCAGCAGCGCCGCTTTGGTAAAGAACCACGCCATTTGGGTCAGCACGCCGTTCCAGCCAAACAGCGCAGCCATGGCGCTGATGGCGGCGAGCCACACTGACAGGAAAACAAACACCACGCGCACACTGCGGCCCCATCCAAAGCGCGCATGCTCTGGCGTGGGCGTATCGTCGTCAATGATGGCTGCCGCCGGTACTTGCGGGGACGTGGTGGATGGTTTGGCGTTGATGGGTCCCGCAGATTTTCCATGTGTGCCGCCCGCGGCAAACTGCTCTGGCGCCCAGCGCCCGCCCAGATAACCTGCCAAGCCCGCTGCCAGCACGATCAGCGGAAACGGCAGTTGCAGCACAAATATCGCCAGGAAAGCCACCGAGGCGATGCCCCACAGCCAGTTGTTTCTCAAGCTGCGCGAGCCGATGCGGTACGCCGCTGAAATAACGATGGCGGTGACTGCCGGTTTGATGCCGTAGAGGATCCCTGCGACGGCTGGCACATTGCCCCAGGCCATGTAGATCCATGAAAGTCCGGTCAGAACGAACAGCGATGGCAGCACAAACAAACCGCCCGCCATCAGGCCGCCGGGGGTGCGGTGCATCAGCCAGCCGATGTAGGTGGCGAGTTGCTGGGCTTCGGGCCCGGGCAGCAGCATGCAATAGTTCAAAGCGTGCAGGAACCTTGCCTCCGAAATCCAGCGTTTGCGCACCACAAGGTCTTCGTGCAGCATGGCAATCTGGCCCGCCGGGCCGCCAAACGAGATGAAACCGAGTTTGAGCCAGTAGGCAAATGCCTCTGACAGCGAGGGCTTGTCGGGCGCATTCAGGTTGGGGGCAGTGGAACGCATCAGCGCAATCCTTTAAAAGCGGGCAAACTTCTTGCAGCCTATTCTCGGAGCAAAGCATGTCGGAAATTGAAATCCTCCAACCCAAAATGCACGATCTCGGAGGCGGATTCACGGTGCGTCGTCTGCTGCCTGCTGCGCAGCGGCAAGCGATCGGCCCCTTTTTGTTTTTTGACCATTTCGGCCCGGTGACGGCGACTCCATCGGATAACCACGATGTGCGCCCGCATCCGCATATCGGGTTGGCAACTGTCACCTACCTTTTTGAAGGTGCCATGATGCACCGTGATTCCACTGGCGTGGTGCACCGCATTGAGCCAGGTGCCGTCAACTGGATGACAGCAGG
>CAIOLZ010000062.1 GCA_903859265.1 uncultured beta proteobacterium | reverse complement strand
GGTGCTCCGGCCCACCGTCTCAAATTCGAAATTACCGAGAGCATGTTGCTGACCGATATCGACTCGACGATCGAAAAATTGCACGAGATCAGTCGCCTCGGTATCCGGCTTTCACTGGACGACTTTGGCACCGGCTATTCGTCGCTGAGCTACCTCAAAAAGTTGCCCTTGAGCCAGCTCAAGATTGACCAGTCGTTCGTACGCGAGTTGCTGACCGACCCGGTGGATGCAGCCATCGTGCGAACGATTTTGCAATTGGCCAAAAGCCTCGGCCTGTCAGTCATCGCCGAGGGCGTCGAACTCGAGGGCCAGCAGCGCGTGCTGGCAAGCATGGGTTGCAAAGAATTTCAAGGCTACCTGTTCGGCATACCGTGCCCGATGGACTAAAAAACATGCCATATACCCATTTGCCCGAAGGCCTGATTGACCGTCTGCCAAGCCCCAAGGGTGTGGCGCTGGCACTGACCAAGGCCTGCCGCAGCGAGGACGTGAGCCTGGACGAAATCGCTGCGCTGGTGCAAACCGATCCGGCACTCAGCGCGCGGCTATTGGCGTTGGCCAATGCCGCCGCCGCGGGCGGCCGAACGGTGCTGTCGGCGCAGGATGCGGTGGCGCGTATGGGCCTGGTGCGCATCAGCCAGCTGGCGCTGGCGTTCTCGCTGATTGACCAGCACCAGGACGGTGCCTGCACAAATTTCGACTACGCAGGTTTCTGGAACCGTTCCCTGCTCATGGCCGCAGCGGCGTCGGAGTTTGGTGCGCCGCTTGGCCTGGGTGCCTCGGACCACTTGTTTACCGTGGGTTTGCTGGCGCAAATTGGACGCCTGGCGCTGGCCACCGCATTTCCGAAAGACTATTCGGTTCTGGTGGTGCAGGACATCCCGGCGGATGAATTGCTGCAGCGTGAAGTGGCGATGGCGCAAATCGACCACGTTAATTTGTCGGTGGCCCTGATGGGAGACTGGGGAATTCCTGTTGAATACGCGCGCCCTTTTGGCCTGCACGAGTCATCCAATGTGGCGCTGTTCAAGCCGCAATCGATACCGCATGCGCGGGCGATTCTGGCGCATTCCTGCTGGCAGGTTGCGAACGTCCTGAGCACTGACGGCGTGGACGCGCTGCTCGGCGACCCCGTAAGCCTGTCCACCTTGCAGTGGCTGGCGCTGGGCCCTGAGGCGCTTGCGCAACGGCTCGCTGCGATCGAGTCAGCCTGGCGCGTCTGGCTGGTACTGATTTCGCGCCACGCCTGAAGCCAGCGGCCCGGCCCGAAGCGCTCTATAACCCGGCTGTGGTAAGCAGTCGGCGTCTTGGGTGGCAGCGCTTTAGCGACTGCGCCCGGCCCGGTAAGACGCCTTTTCACCGATCTTGGGCGCAGCGCCGCCTAGGGCGACGCCGGCCGCCAGCCGGGCCATTGCCTTGCCGGCGTGTGCGTGGGTGATGGCCAGACCAAGTGCATCTGCGGCGTCAGTGCCCGGCAAGCCGCTCAAGCCCAGCAGACGCTTGACCATTTCCTGAATCTGGCTCTTCTGCGCGCGCCCGTGGCCTGCAACCGCTTGCTTCATTTGCAGCGCGGTGTATTCAGCCACGGTCAAATTCTTGGTGACCATCGCGGTAATCAGGGCGCCGCGCGCCTGACCCAGCAGCAGCGTGGATTGCGGGTTGACGTTCACAAAAACGATCTCCATGGAGGCGCAGTCAGGCTGGTAGCGCTCGACGACCTCCCCGATGCCTTCGAACAGCACTTTCAGCCGCGCCGGCAGCGCATGGGTGTCGAGGTGCTGGGTGCTGATGGTGCCGCTGGCCACGTAGCGCAGAACGCCGGCATGTTCGTCCACCACGCCAAAGCCGGTGGTGCGCAGTCCGGGGTCAATGCCGAGTATTCGCATGGTCTGGATTATTGGTGGCAATCACAAATTGAAGTACCAGCGCGCCGAATGGAAAAATACCGGGGCGGCAAAGCACAGCGCATCCACCCGGTCCAGCAGGCCCCCGGCGCCGGTGGTGGACTGCCCCTGCGGCCCCCAGCTTGGTATGCCGCGGTCGCGCTTGAGGGCCTTCATCACGAAGTGTCCCATGGTGCCCGCCAGGCAGGCAATCCACGCAAACGCAAAGGCAGTCCCCGGCACCCAAGGCGTAATGCCCGCCAGCACGGCCCCCACCATGCTGCCCACCAGCATGCCGATGGCCCAGCTGTGCAGCTGGAAACTGCTGCTGATGGAGGGCGCGATCGGGTCATGCGCAAACCGCCTCGCGGCAAAGTGCTGCGCCACCATGCAGGTCTGCACCACGATCACCAGAAAGAACACCATGAACGCGTTGCGATGGTCGTAGCCCGGAAAGTGCAGCATGAGCAAAGCGGGAACATGGCTCATGCCATAAATGCAAACCATGATGCCCCACTGCAGTTTTGCATTGCGCTCGAGAAAGCGCGTCGGGTCGTTGGCCAGCGCGCTGGCGAATGGCAAGGCCAGGAAAACAAACACCGGGATGAACACCGCGAACATGTCAAAGTGTTCCAGCCAGACCAGCCAGTACTGCATGGGCAGCACGACAAAAAAGGTAAGCACCAGGCTGCGGTGGTCGCCCCGTCGCGTCGGCGAGAGGGTTAGAAATTCGCGCAGCGCAAAAAAAGAGACCCCGCCAAACAAGGCCAGCGCAGTGCGATTGCCAATCATCCAGCCAAGCCAGAACACCAGCACCATGAGCCAGCTGGTGCGAAGAATACCGTTGAAGCGTTGGAGCGCCGAGCGCCGCTGTGCGGCCAGCGCCTCGTCCTGAAATTCGCGGATTGAGAGGGCAAATGCCGTCAGACTGGCCAGCAGCAAAATGCCAAAAACGATGACAAACAGGGTACCGATCTGTTGCGCGGGCGTGAGATTTTTCAGGTAGAAATACATGCAAAAACCGGGTCAGGCAAGCTGGCTCAGATCTCCCGCAGTGCCATCACGCAGCTGCGCGCACGCGCCAGAAATTCCCGGCAAGCCTCGCCTGGCTCTATCCTGACTGGCGCGCCAAACGTGACAGAGCACAACACCGGGACGGGCACTACTTCGCCTTTGGGCAGCACGTGCTGCACGTTGTTGATCCACGCGGGTACCAGCACGGCCGCCGGAAACTTCAGGGCCAGGTTGTAAAGGCCGGCCTTGAAGGCTTGCGGGTCGTCCGCGTATCCGCGTGTGCCCTCGGGAAACAAAATAATCGAGTCGCCATTGGTCAGTGCCTCAACCAAGGGCTCCAATGGGTCTTCATCGGCGTTGCGCTCGCGGGACACGTAGATGACGTTGAAAACGGCGGTGGTGAGCCATTGACGCAAAGGCGTTTTGGTCCAGTAGTCTCGCGCGGCAATGGCGCGCGTGACGTTGCGCAACTCCTGGGGCAGTGCCGCCCATATCATCACCAGATCGGCATGGCTCTGGTGGTTGGCGAAGTAAATGCGCTGTTCTGCCTTGGGCGGACAACCGACCCAACGCGCCTGCGATCCGGTCAGCAACCGGACCAGACCGAGCAGGAAATAACCCATGATCTTGGCACGCATGGCGGCGATGATATCGGGTTGGCTAGCGCGGCAATTGCGCATCCGGCAT
>CAIOLZ010000061.1 GCA_903859265.1 uncultured beta proteobacterium | reverse complement strand
TGCTCAAACCCGCACTGGCCCGCGGCGAGTTGCACTGCGTTGGGGCCACAACCTTGGACGAGTACCGCAAATACATTGAAAAAGACGCCGCACTGGAGCGTCGTTTCCAGAAGATTTTGGTAGGTGAGCCCAGCGTGGAGGCCACCATTGCCATTTTGCGGGGCCTTCAGGCACGTTACGAGACGCACCATGGTGTGCAGATTACCGACCCCGCGATCGTCGCTGCTGCGGAGTTGAGCCAGCGCTACATTACCGACCGTTTTTTACCCGACAAAGCCATTGATTTGATCGACGAAGCGGCCAGCAAGGTCAAGATTGAACTGGACTCCAAACCGGAGGTGATGGACCGGAAAGACCGCCGGCTGATCCAGTTGCAGATCGAGCGTGAAGCGGTCAAGCGTGAGACCGATGAGGCGTCCATCAAACGGCTTGAACTGATCAACGAAGAGATCGCCAGCCTGAAAAAAGAAATTGCTGACCTCGACGAAATCTGGAAAGCCGAGAAGGCGCAGGCGCAAGGGTCCAAGTCCATCATGGAAGAAATTGAGCAGGTTCGGTTCCAGATAGACGACCTCACCCGTAAAGGTGATTTCAACAAAGCAGGCGAGTTGCGTTACGGCACTTTGCCCGCTTTAGAGAAGCAGTTGAAAGATGCGCAGGAAATAGAAGCCGGCAAGGCCAAGGACGCCAAAGATGGCGGACGCCCTGTGTTGCTGCGAACAACTGTTGGCGCCGAGGAAATTGCCGAAGTCGTGAGCCGGGCCACTGGTATTCCAGTGTCCAAGATGCTGCAGGGCGAACGCGAAAAACTGCTGCAAATGGAAGGCAAGCTGCACCAGCGCGTGGTGGGGCAGGACGAGGCGATTGCGGCGGTGTCCAACGCGATTCGGCGTTCGCGTTCAGGTCTTTCGGACCCGAATCGTCCCACGGGCTCATTCCTGTTCCTCGGGCCGACCGGTGTCGGAAAGACCGAATTGTGCAAGGCGTTGGCGGGCTTTCTGTTTGATTCGCAGGATCACCTGATTCGCATCGACATGAGCGAGTTCATGGAGAAGCATTCGGTCGCCCGCTTGATTGGAGCGCCACCCGGCTATGTGGGCTACGAGGAGGGCGGTTATCTGACGGAGGCGGTGCGTCGCAAGCCGTACAGCGTGCTGTTGCTCGACGAAGTGGAAAAAGCGCATCCCGATGTTTTCAATGTGTTGCTGCAAGTGCTCGACGATGGCCGCCTGACCGATGGGCAAGGCCGTACGGTGGACTTCAAAAACACGGTGATTGTGATGACCAGCAACATCGGCTCGCAACTGATTCAAAACATGGTGGGGCAAGACAGCGAGGACATCAAGGATGCCGTGACGGGGGAGCTTAAAAACCACTTCCGCCCGGAGTTTTTGAACCGCATTGACGAGATCGTGGTGTTCCACGCGCTCGATGCCGCCAATATTGCTTCGATTGCGCAAATTCAGTTGCAGGTGCTGATCGAACGTCTGGGCAAGATGGACCTGGTGCTGGATGTGTCCGCCCCGGCCCTGGCAGAGTTGGCCAAAGTCGGATTCGATCCTGTTTTTGGTGCCCGGCCGTTAAAGCGCGCGATTCAGCAGCGCATTGAAAATCCGCTGTCCACGTTGCTGCTGGAGGGCAAATTTTTGCCCAAGGATACGATTCATGTGGATGTGGACCCGATTCATGCACCGGGGCAATTCAGCTTCGCCTGAAAGTGCTGGTAAAAGGACCGAGCCCGGATATGAGCAGGCAGGCCAACAGGATGAGCCCCCCGCCTGCCAACATGACGGGCCCGGTGGGCTCGTCGAGCAGCAGCACGGCCCAGAAAACGCCAAAACCGGTGCTCATAAAGGTGGAGCTGAGTGCCGCCACTGGCGTCACGTAACGCACAACGCGCATATACAGCCAGTACGCCATTCCCGAGGTAGCCACCCCTAGCACCGTGACCGCGCCCAGGGCCTTGACGGAAAAATGGGCGCTGGGCAGATCGTGGATGGCTCCCGGAATCAGGAGCAGCAGGGCCGTGGCATGCATCCCGCCGGTCACTGCCAGTGGCTCCATGCGGGACATGGCGCGCTTCAGGTAGGGCGTGGAAATGCCGGAAAAGGCAGCCCCGGCCACGCAAACCAGCGCTGCGCCGATAAGCGCGGGTGTGGGTTCGACCGGCCCGAGACGGATCACCAGCGCCGCGCCGGCAAAGCCGAGCAGACAGCCCGCCATTTTTGTAGCCGTCAGTGTCTCTTCCTTCAGCCAGCTGGAGGCAAAGGCACCAAAAACGACGGACATCACGGTAAGGAGAGAGCCATAGCCTGCCGGCAAATTGAGTGCTGACAACGAGTACAAGGCATGCGGTCCAGCCACCGCCAAAAATCCCAGCAATAGCAATTCCCGCCAGTGCGCAAAAGGCCAGGGTTGCTTCAAAGCGCGCATGATGCTTGCCAGGGTCAGCGTGGCCATCAGCATGCGCATCGCAGCGGACAAATTGGGGCCCAGTGCCGGCGCGGAAATACGGGTCAGCATGAACGACATGCCCCACAGCCCCGAAAGCGCTACCAACTGGAAAAAGTATTTGGCTTTCATCCGTCCAAATTGTGGCTCGCAGCGACTGTTGAAAATTGCGCCAAAGCGACAGTTTTTACGCGATTTGCGCGGGACCCGGATCGCGTCAATAGTGTGCCGGCACAAATCTGCTCAGTACCCCTGCTCCCGGGTTACGGTGTTTTCAATGGCTTGTCCACTTCGCACCCGCTGCACATTGGACACGATCTGGCAGGCGATGCTGGCATCGGTCGCGGCAGACGCCATGTGCGGTGTCACGATCACCTTGGGATGCGACCACAGCGGGCTTTGTTGCGAAAGGGGTTCGGTGTCGAAAACATCGAGCACCGCGCCACGCAGTTGACCCGCGTCCAGCGCTGCGAGCAGATCCCCGGTAACCACCTGCTGACCCCGGCCCGCGTTGACAAAAGCGGCGCCCGGTTTCATGGCTGCGAAAAATTCGGCATTGCACAAGCCTGTGGTCTGGGCGGTCAGCGGCAGCAGGCAGACCACCATGTCGGACAGTGCCAGAAATTCGGCCGGCGGCGTGCTGCCGGCAAACGTCTGAACCCCTTGCAGTTCGTGGGCGCGGCGGGCCCAGGCGCTGACGCTAAAGCCGTTGTCGCGCAGGCGTTTGGCTACCTGCGTGCCCATGCCGCCAAGCCCCATGATGCCGACCCTGAACGCACTGGCCGCCGCCTGTGGTGGTACACGCCAGGTGCGGCTGGTTTGGCGGGCCAGAATCTCATCAAATCCACGGTGAAAATGCAGTGCCGCCCACAAAACGTATTCCGCCATCCCCTGTGCCTGCTGGGTATCAACAATGCGTGTGATGGGAACTTCTTCGGGGAGGTCAGGGCATTGCAGAATGTGTTCAATACCGGCACCGATCGAGGCGACAAATTTCAGTGCCGGAAGGGCAGGTAATAAGCCCGCCGGCGGATTCCATGCGGCTACCGCAACGACATCCCAAGGGTCAAATGCGGCAGGCCACAACACGACCTTCAGATCCCGAACCTGGCCCTCTGGGGCTGCGGCAGCTGCTTCCAATGCGCTGCAAAGCGTGCTCAGATCGTCCGTTGCACTGCAAACAAGAAGCGTCGCCATCAGTTCTTGTAGTCCGGGTCAGTGCGCTCGAGTTGGCGCAGCCATGCGGCCCAGACCAGAGCGCGCTCCGGCTGGGCCTCGACCATTTGGCGGCGAACATGTTGACTCAGCGGCTGGGGAATTTCGCTGATCGCAGCTTGCCCCAGGCTCGCCAGCTGGGCGCATGCCAGCTGAATTTCGCAGGCGCGGTTGAGGTAATACATCACGTAAAAAGCGTCGGCCACACTGCTTCCCACGCTGAGAAGTCCGTGGTGGCGCAGGATCAGTGCGGCGCGCTGCCCGAGGGCCGATTGCAGGCGGCTGCGCTCTTCGAGGTTGGTAGCCACGC
Organism: uncultured beta proteobacterium; assembly: GCA_903859265.1. Classification (GTDB taxonomy): domain Bacteria; phylum Pseudomonadota; class Gammaproteobacteria; order Burkholderiales; family Burkholderiaceae_C; genus Allorhodoferax. The sequence goes on along the minus strand of CAIOLZ010000061.1, from coordinate 1,042 downwards.
CTTCGTACGGGTGGTAGCCGACGTCCTCGTAAAACTCGGCCGATATCTGGTTGAGCTGCAGCAAGCCCTTGTCGAACGCGGCGACTGCCATTCCTGCGAGCGTGTGGGTGTGGATGACGCAGTGCGCATCGGCGCGCGCCATGTGAATGGCGCTGTGGATCGTGAATCCTGCCGGGTTGTACTTGGCGTCTCCGTTGACAATATGTCCGAGTATGTCCACCACGATCAGATCACTGGCGCGAACTTCGTTAAACATCAGGCCAAACGGGTTGAGCAGGAATCGCTCCTGCCCGGAAGGTGCCGGCAGTCGAACCGAAAAATGGGTGTAGAGCGTATCGTCCCAGCCAAAGCGGGCAGCCAGCCGGTAGGCTGCCGCCAAGTCCTGGCGAAGCGCTTTTTCGGCAGTGGCCGTGAGGGGGTGATGGGTAGGGGCGGTCATGGGGACAGCGTTCTGGTGTCGGCATCGTGCGAAGCCGCCACTGTAATGGCAAAGCCGCGGTCACAATGCAGCTTTGCGATTTACCTGCCATGACCTTCAGCCAAAAACAGCTTGACGCGCTGCGCGCGAAATACAGCGGCACTGCCGCGGATATGCATGATCCCCGTTTTGCAAAAGTGGCCGAGTCCATTTTTTCGGAAGGGGGTACCCGGTCTGCGCCATATGCTGGCGTTCCAACTTTTTTGTCTGCGCCCCTGCATACGGTCGATCCACGCAAGCCCGATTTTGGCGACCTGCAGGTGGCGCTGATGGGGGCGCCGATGGACCTGGGCGCCAGTAACCGCCCGGGGGCGCGCTTCGGTCCGCGCGCCTTGCGCACCATAGAGCGCATCGGGCCCTACAACCACGTGCTCGACTGCGCGCCGGTGCACGGCCTGCGTGTTGCCGACATTGGCGACGTGCCGTTTCGCAGCCGCTACAGTCTGCCCATGTGTATCGAGGACCTTGAGGCGTGGTACCACCACGTAGTGGACCAGGGTGTTTTGCCACTGACGGTGGGCGGCGACCATTCGATCACTTATCCGATTCTCAAAGCGGTGGGGC
>CAIOLZ010000060.1 GCA_903859265.1 uncultured beta proteobacterium | reverse complement strand
CGGTGCCTTGCAGGACACGGTGATCGAAGATGGCGTCAAGCTCGATAACCTGATTCAGATCGGCCACAACGTGCATATCGGGCGCAATACCGCCATGGCTGGCTGCGTGGGCGTAGCAGGCAGCGCAACGATCGGACCGAACTGCACCATCGGTGGGGGCGCCATTGTGTTGGGACATCTGAAATTGGGTGCTGGAGTGCATATTTCTGCCGCCAGCGTGGTGACCAAATCCATTTTGAAACCTGGTCATTACACTGGCATGTTTCCCATCGACGAGAACGCAAATTGGGAGCGCAATGCGGCAACCCTGAAACAATTGCATGGCTTGCGGGACCGCATCAAAACAATGGAAAAGGACAAAAAAACATGATGGACATCCACAAAATTCTCAAGCAGCTTCCACACCGATACCCTTTTTTGCTGGTGGACCGTGTCATCGAACTGGACAAGGGCAAGCGGATCAAGGCCTTGAAAAATGTCACTATCAACGAGCCGTTTTTTCAGGGCCACTTCCCGCATCGTCCGGTGATGCCGGGCGTCTTGATGCTTGAGGCATTGGCCCAGGCAGCTGCTCTGCTGGCGTTTGATGCGCTGGATACCGCACCCAACGACCAGATGGTGTATTACTTCGCCGGCATTGACGGTGCGCGTTTCAAACGTCCCGTGGAGCCGGGTGATCAGCTCGCTCTGGATGTGGAACTGCTGCGCATGAAGGCAGGAATTTTCAAGTTCAAGGCGGCGGCCAGCGTCGGCGCTGAGCTGGCAGTCGAGGCTGAGCTGACCTGCGCCATGCGGGCCATTGCTTGAGGCGGATATTTTGAGTGCCATACATGCCACCGCGGTGGTGGATCCCAAAGCGCAGATCGACAGCACTGTCACCGTGGGACCGTACACGGTCATAGGGCCGAATGTGCGTATTGGCGGCGGAACTACGGTAGGCCCGCACTGCGTGATCGAGGGCCACACGACCATCGGCCGGGATAACCGCATTTTCCAGTTCAACTCCCTGGGGGCCATTCCGCAGGATAAAAAATATGCGGGTGAACCCTGCGAGCTGGTCATCGGCGACCGCAATACCATTCGCGAGTTTTGCACTTTCAATATCGGCTCGCCCGGGGACGCTGGCGTGACCCGCCTCGGGAACGACAACTGGATCATGGCCTACGTGCATCTGGCTCATGATTGTGTAGTTGGCAACAACACGATTTTTGCCAACAACTCCCAGCTTGCAGGGCATGTGCAGGTGGGGGACTGGGTCATTCTTGGCGGCTTTACGGTGGTGCACCAGTTTGTTCGATTGGGTGCGCACAGCATGACGGCAATGTGTTCGCTGTTGTTTGCCGATCTGCCACCGTTTGTGATGTGCCAGGGGCAACCGGCCGCGGCACGTTCGATGAATTTTGAGGGATTGCGTCGCCGTGGATTTGGCCCCGAGCGCATTGCCGCGGTAAAAGCAATGCACAAAGCGCTGTACCGGGACGAACTGACGCTGGAACAAGCGCGAGTCCGCATCGGCGAATTGGCGCAAACCGTGCCCCAGGCTGTCCCCGACGTGGCCATGATGCTGGACTTTCTGGATGCCACCTCGCCCCAGCGCGGCATCGTCCGCTAGCAGGTGCCATGTCCCAGGCTGACGCAGTCAACGGTCTGAAAGGTCAGCTGCCCCGCATCGCTTTGGTCGCTGGCGAGGCCTCCGGTGATTTGCTTGCAGGTCTCTTGCTGGAGTCCCTGACCGCGCGTTTTCCCGGTTTGGCCAGCGAGGGAATTGGCGGACCGCGGATGCAGTTGCAGGGCCTTGAGGCATGGTGGCCCAGTGACAAGCTGGCAGTGCACGGATTCAGCTGGGAGTTGCTGCGGCGCTACCGGGAGATTGTAGGTATCCGGAACCGGATGAAGCATCGGCTTCTGGGCCGGCGTCCGGACCTGTTTATCGGAGTCGATGCTCCGGATTTCAATCTCCAACTTGAGGCGGACTTAAAGGAGCAAGGCGTAAAGACGGTGCACTTTGTATGCCCGTCCATCTGGGCTTGGCGTGCGGACCGGATTGAAAAAATCCGGCGCAGTGCGGATCACGTTTTGTGCATTTTTCCCTTTGAACCGGCCTTGCTGAAACAGGCCGGGATTGATGCGACCTATGTAGGCCATCCCCTGGCCAGCGTGATTCCAATGCACCCGGACAAAGCTGGTGCGCGCCGGATCTTAGGCTTGTCCGATGCGGCGCCCGTTGTAGCCATTTTGCCGGGCAGCCGGCGTTCCGAAATCAGGCATCTGGCTTTGCGTTTCTTTCAGGCGGCGGCGTTGATTCACCGCCAGCGTCCGCAAACCCAATTTGTCGTTCCTGTTGCGCCAGGGTTGAAAGACGCGATTGAAGCGCTTGCGCGCCAAAGTGGCATGCAGCAACACTTGCTTTTAGTGGCAGGCCAGTCGCACGCTGCACTCGCCGCTTGTGACGTCACCCTGATTGCCAGCGGTACTGCAACGCTGGAGGCCGCTTTGTTCAAGCGCCCCATGGTGATCGCCTACCACATGAGCTGGTTCTCGTGGGAACTGATGCGACGCAAACGCCTGCAGCCATGGGTGGGGTTGCCCAACATTTTGTGCGCCGAGTTCGTGGTGCCTGAGTTGTTGCAGGAGGCCGCAACGCCGCACGCGCTTGCTACCAAAACACTGGAATGGCTGGACGCTTACAAGAGCGAGCCCGCCAAGCTGGAGACATTGCAGTCAAGATTCGCGCAGTTGCACCAGATTTTGCAGCGTGACACCGCGACAATAGCGGCCGATGCCATCCAAAAAATCCTCCAAAGTTAGGCCGCAACTGGCGCAACAGGTGGCCTTCGTCTGGGACCTTCCCGGACTGGTGGCGGGCGTGGACGAAGCCGGCCGAGGCCCGCTGGCCGGGCCGGTGGTCGCCGCTGCCGTGATCCTCGACGACCTCAAGCCAATTCGGGGACTGGATGATTCCAAGAAGCTCACGGCCCGGCGCAGGGAGCAGCTCTACGACGAAATACGTGCCAAGGCCCTGTGTTGCTCGGTAGCGCAGGCCAGTGTGCTGGAAATCGACACGCTCAACATTTTGCAGGCTACCTTGCTTGCCATGCGCAGGGCTGTGGCAGGCCTGCGGCTCAAACCCTCCAAGGTGCTGGTGGACGGCAACCAGCTACCGGTGCTCGACGTGCTGGCCGAAGCCATAGTCAAAGGTGACGCCACGGTGCCGGCAATATCGGCGGCATCAATTCTGGCCAAAGTAACGCGGGATCGCTGGTGTGCGCAGCTTGACCAGCAATATCCCCAATACGGGTTCGCCGCGCACAAGGGATACGGCACGTCGGAGCATCTGGCTGCATTGCGGGCGCACGGGGTCTGCCCGGAGCACCGCAAGACGTTCGCGCCGGTGACGCAGGTTTTGGGCAGGAATCAATGACGTCTGGACCCACCTTGATCCGTTCCCGTGACAACGCCTTGCTCAAGGAGTTGCGCAAAATTGCGCAAGACAGTACTGCCTACCGCAAAACGGGCCGCTACTGGGTTGAGGGCGACCACTTGTGCCGCGCCGCATTGGTGCGCAAGGTGCAGCCGGAGGTAGCCGTTTTTGCAGAGTCCTTTTGGGCTACAGCTGGGCACGAGTGGGCCGGCTGCGCGACCAGAATCGCAGTCGTTGCAGACCCGCTTTTTGGCGACCTGAGCGCGTTGGAGTCGCCCGCGAAAATGGGTTTTGTGCTGGGTTTGCCGCAATCCTGTGACGTAAAACCCAAGGTCAACAGCGTCATCCTGGACCGCGTGCAGGATGCCGGTAACGTCGGTTCCATCCTGCGCAGTGCTGCCGCCTTCGGCTTCCAACAAGTCCTGGCGCTTAAAGGCAGCGCAGCACTGTGGAGTCCCAAGGTGCTGCGGGCCGGGATGGGAGCCCATTTTGGCTTGAACTTGATCGAAGGGCTGGAGCCCGATGCGGTTGAATCGCTGGAAATACCGCTGGTCGTGACCAGTTCCCACCAGGGGCAATGGGTGCAGGACTTGAATTTATCCGGGCCATGCGCCTGGGTCATGGGTCATGAAGGGCAGGGCGTCAGTCCCGCGCTTTGTGCGCGTGCAAACCACTTTGTCCGAATCGGCCAACCCGGCGGCGAAGAGTCGCTCAATGTGGCGGCGGCGGCGGCGATTTGCCTGCATGCCAGCAGCTTGCGTCCGTTATAATCAGTGGCTTTCCAGAAACAAGCTGTCCCAAGCGCAACTCTGAACTCCCCCTCTTAAAAGCATCCGCCAAGAGCCAATCTTGAGCGCGTTTGGGCGTAACCGTAACCCATTCGGAGAAACCAGTGCTTTTGTCGCTCAAGGGAAATACCCCACCCGCCATACTGGCGCTCGCAGACGGCACGGTCTATATCGGCAATTCCATAGGAGCCAGTGGTTCCACTGTCGGCGAGGTCGTGTTCAACACCTCCATGACCGGCTATCAGGAAATCCTCACGGATCCCAGCTATTGCCAGCAGATCGTCACACTTACCTATCCCCACATCGGCAACTACGGCACCAATGCCGAAGACGTCGAGTCCGACAAGGTCAACGCCGCCGGCTTGATCATCAAAGACCTGCCCTTGATCGCGTCTAACTTCCGCTCGACCAAGACGCTCAGCCAGTACCTGGTGTCACAGGGTACGGTGGCTATCTCCAATATCGACACGCGACAACTGACGCGGCAATTGCGCACGCAAGGTGCCCAGAATGGTTGCATTCTGGCGCTCGCAGCCGGTGAGAAAGTCAGCAGCGCAGCGGTTGAAAAAGCCGTCGCGCTGGCCAAGTCAGCGCCTGCCATGTCGGGGCTTGACCTGGCCAAAGTGGTCAGCAGCACCAGCACATACGCATGGAGCGAATCTGAATGGGCATTGGGTCGCGGCTACGGACAGCAAACCACTCCCAAATTCCATGTCGTTGCGTTTGACTTTGG
>CAIOLZ010000059.1 GCA_903859265.1 uncultured beta proteobacterium | reverse complement strand
GCTATGCCCAACGCGCCCAGCGCGGCGGCCAACCACACACGCCTGCCAACACGCTCTTTCAGCAGCAGCCAACTCAGGATGGCAATGGCAGCCGGAATGGTCGAGAGAATTACTCCGGCCGACACTGCACTGGTCATGCTGACACCAAACAGCATGCAAATCGAAAACATGAAGTTGCCGATGAAGGACTCCAGAAAAACGAGCCATTTCGTCTGCCGCGACATGGGCGGCTCATCCGCGGGTTTTTTGAGCCAGAACGCCATCGCCACGCCCGCCATGCCAAAGCGCATCCAGGCCAGCAAAAAAACCGGCAGCAAAGCCACCAGCGGTTTCGATAACGCAACATAAACCCCAACCAGAGACATGCTCAGCGCCAGGCACGCGTAGGCGGTCCAGCGGCTTGCCGCGCTGTTGACAAATTGGATGGGGGTGGGGGAAGACACGGGCATAGGGTGGTTGATCGGGTGCAATTCGAAAGCGGCTGAGAGTACACCAGAGCAACGTTGCAGTGGAATTTGAATCGCTACCCAAATTGGCACCTTGGATGCTGCGGCGTATCGGTTACCTTAGGCAGGTTTTCAATCCCATTTGAGGTTACCCATGACGATTGGCCAATTCGCGTACGCCAGCAATACCAACCATTTTCTGGCTGCGGCAGCTCTGGACGCACAACCTTTCGCGGTGTGCGGCGTGCCGTTTGATGGCGCGGTAACCAACCGGCCGGGCGCCCGCTTTGCGCCCCAGGAGGTGCGTCGCGCATCCCTGATGCTGTGTGATGGGATTCACCCGCACTTCAATATCAGTCCGCTGGAATACGTGGGCGATGCGCTGGACATGCGCCTGCCCAATGCCTCGCCGCTACCGCAGGTCAGGGCGGCCATTGAAGAGCAGGCCAGTGCCCTGATGGCCGCGCACCATTGCGTGTTTATTGGTGGCGACCACTCGGTAACCCTGCCGCTGCTGCGCGTGGCCAAGGCCCGCTACGGCCAGCTGGCGTTGATTCATTTTGATGCCCATTGCGACACATGGAGCGACCATTTCGGTGAGCCCTCTGGCCACGGCACCTGGACTTACGAGGCGATTCAGGAAGGTCTGGTGCAGCCTGCACGCACGGTACAAATCGGAATTCGCTCCAGCGGCGAGCGTGCCGCGCGCGAGTACGTGAAAGACCAGGGTGGCGCCATCTACACCGCCAAATCTTTGCGGGGAAAAGACGGCGATGCGCTGGCTTCTGTCATTGCCGACATTAAGACCCGCATCGGCAACACTCCGTGCTACCTGACGCTTGACATCGATTGCCTCGATCCCGCATTTGCGCCAGGCACCGGAACACCGGAGCCCGGCGGCATGACCAGCGCGCAGGTGTTGACGTTTCTGGAAGAACTATCGGGATTGAATTTCATTGGTATGGACTGCGTTGAAGTGGCACCGGCCTATGACCATGCGGAACTCACCAGCCAGGCGGCTGCGAGTTTTATCTGGACCTACCTGAGTGGCCAGGTCGCCAAGTTGGGAGGACTGTGATGTTGCTCAACTCGGATACCCAACTCAACCAGAGCAGTTACTACGAGCACAGCGTGACGCGTGAGCCGGCCACCGGGCCTTTGCTGGGCGATTTGCAGGCGGATGTGCTGGTCGTCGGCGCCGGTTTTGCAGGGCTGTCCAGTGCCATCGAACTGGCCCAGCGCGGCTTCAAGGTGGTGGTGCTGGAAGCCGACCGGATCTGCAGCGGCGCCTCGGGGCGCAACGGCGGGCAAACCATTGTGGGATACGCCAGCGGGCAGGGCCCGTTTGAACAGCAACTCGGTGATGCCGCCGCACGCGTGGCATGGGATATGTCGCTGGAAGCGATTGACCTTGTCGATCAGCGCATTGAGGAATTTGGTATCGACTGCGATCGGGTCCAAGGGTATTTGTATGTCGCCGACTCGCCTCGCAAAGCCCGTGCGTTGGAGGAAGACATGCAGATGCTGCAGGCGCGCTACGGCTTCGGGTCGATCCGTGTGGCACGTGAAGACCTTGGCAGTTACATCGATAGCCCGCGCTACTGCGGCGCGGCCTATGAAAAAAAATCGGGCCACCTGCACCCCCTCAAATTTGGACTCGGACTGGCGCGTGCGGCGCGTGCATTGGGGGTGCAAATATTTGAACACTCCGCAGTCACTGCGCTACAACGCGGAGCCAAACTTCGGGCAAAAACTGCGCAAGGCAGCGTCACCGCGGCATTTGGCGTGCTGGCAGGCAACTGCACTTTGGGTGAATACGGACCGGCCGTCGCGCCCGAGATTGCGCCGCGCATCATGCCGGTTGGTACCTACATCATTGGCACTGCTGCGTTGTCGCCAGAACTCTGCGCAAGCCTGATTCCGAGCAACGCAGCGGTTTGCGATAACAATTTCGTGCTCGACTATTTCCGATTCAGCGCCGATCACCGCATGCTGTTTGGCGGGCGTGTGAGCTACTCAACCCGTACGCCCGCCCGGCTCAAGGAGATCATGGCCAAGCGCATGGGTGAAGTATTCCCGGCTCTGAAAAACGTGCCTGTGGAGTTTGTCTGGGGTGGTTTTGTGGACATCAGCATGAACCGGGCGCCCGATTTCGGACGGCTCGGTGACAACCTTTTTTATTTGCAAGGC
>CAIOLZ010000058.1 GCA_903859265.1 uncultured beta proteobacterium | reverse complement strand
TTGCTGGTGCGTTTTGGCTGCGAAATTCTGGCCATCATCCCGGGGCGGGTTTCCACCGAAGTGGACGCTCGCTTAAGCTTCGACACCAACGCCACCGTGGCACGGGGCGAGCGGCTGATCGAGCTGTACCAGGCACAAGGCATCCATGTGGACCGCGTGCTGATCAAGGTGGCGTCCACGTGGGAGGGCATCGCGGCAGCCGAGCAGCTGGAGCGCAAGGGCATTCATACCAACCTGACCTTGTTGTTCTCGTTTTGCCAGGCGGTGGCTTGCGGGCAGGCCAAGGTGCAATTGATTTCACCTTTTGTGGGCCGTATTTACGACTGGTACAAAAAGTCTGCGGGCGCAGCATGGGTCGAGGCCGACCATGCCGGAGCCTATGACCCCGGTGTGCAGTCGGTCACCCAGATTTACAACTACTACAAGCGGTTCGGAATTGCCACCGAAGTAATGGGGGCGAGCTTTCGCAACGTGGGCCAGATTACCGCGCTGGCCGGTTGTGACCTGCTGACGATCAGCCCCGATTTGCTGGCTGCGTTGGCTGCCAGCGATGCTCCGCTGAACCGGGCACTGGATGCAAGCCGCGCCCAGTCGCTGGACTTGCAGCATGTGTCCTATGACGAAGCGGGCTTTCGTCTGGCACTCAATGAAGACGCCATGGCCACTGAAAAACTGGCCGAAGGTATTCGCGCGTTTTGCGCCGATGCGGTCAAGCTTGACCACCTCCTGTTAGCCGCTTGAAAGCACACTGACCATGACCACTGTTTTAGACCTGGTACTTGATCGCACCCGCTGCGACCACGCACCCGCCTGGGCCCGTTTACAAGCGGCGTTTGCCAGCAGCGGCAGGCAGTTTGATTTGCGCGATGCCTTTGCCAAAGACGCCACGCGGTTTGACACGTTCAGCCAGAACGCGCCCTATGTTTTTGCAGATCTGTCCAAAAACCGCATTGATGCAGCAACCGAAGCATTGCTGATGCAACTGGCCCGCGAATGCGGTCTGGAAGCGCACCGCGATGCCATGTTTGCCGGAGAAAAAATCAACAGCACGGAAAACCGCGAGGTCTGGCACACGCTGTTGCGTAATCCGGTGGGGTTTGAGATTGGCGACAAACACGACGGCGCTTTGACCAGCGGCGCGTCGGCCAACGCCCTCCACCGCGCCACCGAGCAGGCCAAGGTGCACGCGACCCTGGACGCAATGCTGGACTACGCGGAAAAAGTGCGCGCAGACAGCGCGATTACCGACGTGGTGAACATCGGCATTGGCGGCTCAGACCTTGGTCCGCAGATGGCGGTGCTGGCGCTGGACGCGTTTGCCAACAGTGGCAAAACCATGCACTTCGTCAGCAATGTTGACGGCCACGAACTGGCTGCAACGCTCAAGCAGCTCAGGCCCGAGAGCACGCTGTTTCTGATTGCCAGCAAGACCTTCACCACGATTGAGACCATGACCAACGCGCATTCTGCCAAGGCCTGGTTTGAGGCCAACGGAGGTACGGATATAGCCCGGCACTTCGCGGCGCTGACGACCAATGTGGCTGCGGCCAATGCGTTTGGCATTGCGACCACATTCGGTTTTTGGGATTGGGTGGGGGGACGCTATTCCATGTGGTCGGCCATCGGCCTGCCGATCGCCATTTCCATTGGTGCCGTCGGGTTTCGTGATTTCTTGGCGGGTGCGCACGCCATGGACGAGCATTTCCGGGTGACGCCGCTGGAGAAAAACCTGCCGGTTCGGCTGGCGCTGCTGGACGTTTGGTACCGCAACTTCCATGGCTTCACCAGCCGCAGCATTGCGCCGTACCACAGTGCGCTGCGCCGGTTGCCCGCCTATTTGCAGCAACTGGAGATGGAGAGCAATGGCAAACAGGTAGATGTACGTGGCGCATTATTGCCATATGAAACATCGCCAGTGCTCTGGGGCGAGCCGGGTACCAACGGGCAGCACGCCTATTTTCAAATGCTGCATCAGGGCACTGACGTGGTGCCACTGGAATTTGTAGCCGTCAAAAAGGCCCGCCACAGTTTGCCGGGGCACCAGCCGCTGTTGCTGGCCAACGTGTTGGCACAAGCGCAGGCATTGATGCTGGGCAAGGTCGACAGCAGTGGCCACAAGAACTTTCCCGGCAACCGTCCCAGCACATTTTTATTGCTCGATGACCTGACGCCAGCGTCGCTGGGCGCATTGATTGCGCTACAGGAGCACCGGGTTTTTTGCAGCGGCAGCCTGTGGGGCATCAACAGCTTTGACCAGTGGGGTGTAGAGCTTGGCAAGGTGTTGGCCAAAGATATTGAGTCAAGGCTCGCCAGCGGCGATGCCGCGGGGCTGGACGCTTCCACGG
>CAIOLZ010000057.1 GCA_903859265.1 uncultured beta proteobacterium | reverse complement strand
TAAAAATTTAATTCAAACAACACCTAAAAACACGGCGATCGATCGACTGACCGCGAGCATCTGCTCCTCGGTCACGCATCCAAAAACTTCACCTACACGGTCACGCGGCACAGACTGGATTTTGTCCACCATGATTTCGGACGTCTTTTGCAAATTATTGGCTGGCTGCGCTTCGATCCTTATGCGAAACAAGGGCGCGTCTCGCAAATCACTGGTCACAGGCAACACGGTCAGTGAAGGGTGATTCCCAAAAAAGTCAGACTGAACAACCAGAGCAGGCCTGGGCTTGCCATAGTCACCCTGCAACGCAATGGTGACCAGGTCACCACGCTTCATTTCCAGCCGTCCGTGTCAGCGACAGATCCCAGCCAGTGAAGGGTTTCTGTTTCTTGTGCATCGCCACGCAACAAGTTTGACTGCCTTTGGCATTCGAGCGCAAAGTCTTCACGCCTGGTGTCAGGAACCCAAATCTGTACCGGCCGCATGCCGGCAGCCCGCAAGCCGTCTCGGTGTTTTTGAACCCGCTGCGCTGTTGATGTTCTCACAAACTCGCTCCTTTTGTTACATGAAACATTATATCCGGGATGTTTCATGTAACGTAAAACGTGATAAGCCCCGTGGGCGGTCATCCACTGGACTACTCAAAATTGAATTTACGTTAAGATGCATAAAAATGCTTGACCACGTCAAGTGACATGCATTATTATTCATAAATCGAACAAGGAGACCGACCCATGACCCCGTCAACCCCGCCCCGCGTCGAATACCAGACGCACCCGTCCCAGTACAAACACATTCGGCTGGCCTTTGATGGCCCCGTTGCCACACTGTCGATTGACATTGACGAATCCGCCGGATTGCGCCCGGGCTACAAGCTCAAGCTCAACAGTTACGACCTTGGCGTCGATATTGAGCTCAACGACGCGGTATCGCGCATCCGTTTTGAGCATCCCGAAGTGCGCACCGTGGTGGTTACCAGCGCGCGGGACAAAGTGTTTTGCTCAGGCGCCAATATCTTCATGCTGGGTGTCTCCAGCCACGCCTGGAAAGTGAACTTTTGCAAGTTCACCAACGAAACCCGCAACGGCCTGGAAGATTCGTCGCAATACAGCGGCCTGAAGTTTCTGGCGGCGGTCAACGGCGCGTGCGCGGGCGGCGGCTACGAGCTGGCGCTGGCCTGTGACGAAATCATTCTGGTGGATGACCGTTCCAGCGCGGTGAGTCTGCCCGAAGTGCCTTTGCTGGGCGTGCTGCCGGGCACGGGCGGTCTCACCCGCGTCACCGACAAACGCCATGTACGCCACGATCTGGCCGATATTTTTTGCACCAGCGTCGAGGGCGTGCGCGGCAAGAAAGCCAAGGACTGGCGGCTGGTGGATGACATTGCCAAGCCGGCTGAGTTTGCGCAAAAAATCAAGGCGCGCGCGCTGGCACTGGCCGCGCAAAGCGACCGTCCTGCCGATGGCAAAGGCGTTGCGCTGACACCGCTGCAGCGCACCATAGAAGCCGACGCACTGATTTACAGCCATGTGCGGGTGGACATTGATCGCAGCAAGCGCACAGCCACATTCACCGTGCAGAGCCCCAACGGTGCACAGCCCAAAGACATCGCCGGCATTGAAGCAGCGGGCGATGCCTGGTTCCCGCTGGCACTGGCGCGCGAACTGGAAGACGCGATTTTGCAAATGCGCACCAATGAGCTCGACATTGGCGTCTGGCTGCTCAAAACCCGGGGCGACGCCCAGGCCGTGCTGGCGATGGACGCCACTCTGATGGCGCACCGCCACCACTGGCTGGTGCGCGAAACCATTGGCCTGCTGCGCCGCACGCTCAGCCGCCTTGACGTCTCATCGCGCAGTTTGTTCGCCCTGATTGAAGCCGGCTCCTGTTTTGCCGGCACCTTTTTTGAGCTTGCCCTGGCCTGCGATCGCAGCTACCAGCTGGCACTGCCGGACGACGAAGCGGCCACACCCAAGATCACCGTGGCCGACACCAACTTTGGCCTCTACCCGATGGCCACCGGCCAGAGCCGCCTGCAGCGCCGCTTCTACAACGAAGCAACTGCTCTGGACGCGGTACGCGCACAAGCGGGACAGGCGCTGGACGCCGACGCCGCCTTTGCGCTCGGTCTGGTTACTGCCAACCCGGACGACATTGACTGGGCTGACGAACTGCGCATTGCAATTGAAGAACGCGTGGCCATGTCGCCCGATGCGCTCACAGGGCTGGAAGCCAATCTGCGATTCAACGGCCCGGAAAACATGTTCACCCGCATCTTCGGACGCCTCACCGCCTGGCAAAACTGGATCTTCCAGCGGCCCAACGCGGTGGGCGAAAAGGGTGCCCTCAAGGTCTATGGCAAAGGCGACAAAGCCATCTTTGACTGGACCCGTGTTTAAGCCGCATTTTTCCCATTACTAAACCAGGAGCACGCAATGTCTGCCATCAATTACAGCGAAAAAATTCCCAACAACGTGGACCTTTCCGGCGACCGCACCCTACAACGCGCGCTGGAGCAATGGCAGCCGAACTTCATCAACTGGTGGGACGACATGGGTCCCGAAGGTTCGACCGACATGGACGTCTATTTGCGCACTGCGGTGAGCGTCGATCCACAAGGCTGGGCACAGTTTGGTCACGTCAAGATGCGCGACTACCGCTGGGGCATTTTCCTGAACCCGGGCGACGCCGAGCGCCAGATCCACTTTGGCGACCATAAGGGTGAAAAAGCCTGGCAGGACGTGCCCGGCGAACACCGCGCCAACCTGCGCCGCATCATCGTCACGCAAGGCGACACCGAGCCGGCGTCCGTTGAACAACAACGCCACCTGGGCCTGACCGCACCGAGCATGTACGACCTGCGCAATCTGTTTCAGATCAACGTGGAAGAGGGCCGCCACCTGTGGGCGATGGTCTATTTGCTGCACAAACACTTTGGCCGCGATGGCCGCGAAGAAGCCGAAAGCCTGCTCGAGCGGCGCAGCGGCGACGAGAACAACCCGCGCATTCTGGGCGCCTTCAACGAGGCCACGCCCGATTGGCTGAGCTTTTTCATGTTCACCTATTTCACCGATCGCGACGGCAAGTTCCAGCTCTGCGCGCTGGCCGAAAGCGCCTTCGACCCGCTGGCGCGCACCACCAAGTTCATGCTGACCGAAGAGGCGCACCACATGTTTGTGGGCGAGTCCGGCATCTCGCGGGTGATCTCGCGCACAGCACAAAAAATGAACGAGCTCAAGACCGACGACGCAGGCGTGCTGCGCGCCGCAGGCGTGATCGATCTGCCCACCATCCAGCGCTATATCAATTTCCATTTCAGCGTAACGATTGACCTGTTTGGCGCGGACGAATCCAGCAACGC
>CAIOLZ010000056.1 GCA_903859265.1 uncultured beta proteobacterium | reverse complement strand
CCCGTTGGCAACGCTGTCGGGCAGCACCGTCTCCAGTGCTTTGGCCGACATCAACACCCCCGGTATGCCTGCACCCGGGTGCGTGCTGGCGCCCACCATGAAGAGGCCCTTGATGTCTTCGCTGCGGTTGTGCGGCCTGAACCATGCGCTTTGCAGCAGCAGCGGCTCCAGTCCGAACGCTGCACCCTTGTAAGACAGGAGCGTGTCCTGAAAGTCTTGCGGTGTGGTCATGAATGACACCGTCAGATGCGCACTCAGCCCCGGCAGCACCGTTTGTTCCAGCGCCAGCGCGATGGCGGCGCGGTAGGGTTCGGCTTGCCGTGCCCAATCGGTTCCGCTTTGAAGATGGGGCACCGGCGACAGCACATAAAACGTGTCGCAACCGTCGGGTGCCATGGCCGGGTCTGTGGCGGTCGGGCGGTGCAAGTACAAACTGAAGTCACCGGCCAGGTGGTGGCGTTTGAAAATGTCGGCCAGCAGCGCTTCGTAGCGGGGACCCAGCAACATCATGTGGTGGGGTACGTCCTCAAAGCGTTTGTTGGTGCCGAAGTACCACACGAACAGGCTCATCGAGTACTTGCCGCCCTCGACTTTGGCGTCAGTCCAGAACTTGCGATGCTTGGCGTCGATCAGGTTCTTGTAGGTCCAGGCGGTGTCGGCGTTGCTGACCACAATGTCGGCGCTCAGCGTTTCACCGCTGGCCAGGGTGACGCCGCAGGCGCGACCATCGGCGACCTCAATGCGGCGTACCTCGGCGCCGGTGCGCAGCTCACCGCCCATGCCTTCGATCAGGCGCACCAGACCCGTCACAAGGCTGCCCGTGCCGCCCATGGCCCAATGCACGCCAAATTGCCGCTCCAGCGCGTTGATGAGCGCGTACACGCTGGTAACCGAGAATGGGTTGCCACCAATCAGCAGCGACTGCAGGCTCATCACCATGCGCAGCTTGGGGTGCTTTAAATGCTTGGCGACCATGGAGTGCAGGCTGCGCCAGCCTTTCATGCGCGCCATCGAAGGCGCCGCCCGGAGCAGGTCGCCCAAGGTTTCAAAGGCGTAGCACCCCAGGGTTTCAAAACCGAGCTTGTAACAAATGTCAGCCTCGGCCACGAAGGCGTCGTAACCCGGCCCCGCGTCAGGGTCGATACGCAGCACCTCGGCGCGCATGCGCTCAGGGTCACCGCTGTAGTCGAAATGGTCACCGTCAGCGAACCGCACACGGTAGAACGGGTCGAGCATACGCAGCTGCACATCGTCGGACAGCTTGCGTCCCGCCAGTGCCCATAACTCCTCCAGCAGGTGCGGCACGGTGATGATGGTGGGGCCAGCATCAAAGGTGTAACCGTCAACGCGGTGCACCCGGGCGCGGCCGCCAGGGGTATCGAGCTTTTCGAGTACCGTGACCCGCCAGCCCCTGGCTGCAAGCCGGACGGCGGCGGCCAGACCACCAAAGCCGCTGCCGATGACCAGCGCGGTTTTTGCATCCGATTGGGCCGTGTCAGTACGGCGACCCACGGCGACGGGCGTCCTCACGCAACCACCTTCTTTTGGCGCAAGCGGGCAATGGTTTCGGCGCTGAATTCCAGCTCGCCTAGCACGGCATCGGTATCGTCTCCCAGCCCCGGAGCCGACACGCGAATCCGGCCCGGTGTTTCGGATAATTTCGGGATGATGCCGGGCACTTCGATCGTGTGCCCGTCGCGGGTGGTTTGTTGGAGGATCATGTCGCGCTCACGGTAATGGGGGTCTTCCACAATGTCTTTCGCGGTGTAAACCCGGCCGGCAGGAACGCTGGATGCGCCCAGCGCCTGCAGCACCTGCGCCACGGTTCGGCTGCATGTCCAGGCTTCGATCGCACTGTCTATTTGCTGGACCCGGATCACCCGGCCGGCGTTGTTGGCCAGCGCCGGGTCGTTGCCCAGATCCTCCCGCCCAATCACTTGCATCAGGCGCTTGAAGATGCTGTCGCCATTGCCGGCAATCAGCACGATGCCGTCGGTGCAACGGTAGGCGTTGGAGGGGGCAATGCCCGGCAGTGCGGAGCCGCCGGGTTCACGGACAGCGCCGAAGGCACTGTATTCGGGGATCAGGCTTTCCATCACGTTGAGCACGGCCTCGTTGAGCGCCATGTCGATGACCTGGCCTTTGCCGCCATTGACCTTGCGGTGGTAAATGGCCATCAAAACGCCGATGGTGCCGTGCAGTGCGGCCAGTGAATCGCCGATGGAAATGCCGCAGCGCACCGGGACCCTGCCTGATTCGCCAGTGAGGTGGCGCAGTCCACCCATGGCCTCACCAATGGCACCAAAACCCGGCAAGTCTCGGTAAGGACCGGTCTGGCCGTAGCCGGAGATGCGCAGCATGACCAGGCCCGGGTTGTCCTTTGAAAGCGCTTCGTAATCCATGCCCCAGCCTTCGAGCGTGCCCGGGCGGAAGTTTTCGATCAGCACGTCGGCCCGGGCAATAAGCTGCCTGGCAATGTCCTGGCCTTCGGAGCTGCGCAAATCAAGCGCAATGGAGCGCTTGTTGCGCGATTGCACCTGCCACCAGACCGAGGTGCCATCCTGCAGCATGCGCCAGTTGCGCAGCGGATCGCCCGTTCCCGGTGGCTCGATTTTGATCACGTCGGCACCGAAGTCTCCCAGGGTTTTGGCGGCGAACGGGCCGGCAATCAGCTGGCCCATTTCCACCACGCGCAAACCCTGCAGCGCGCCGGGCGTTAACGCAGGAATTTCCATGGCGTCTCCCATCAGTCAATGGTTGCGCCAGAGGCCTTGACAATGCGTGCCCAGCGCGGCAAATCCTCACGGATGAGGGTTGCGAATTGCTCGGGCGTGGACTTGAAGGGCTCACAGCCCACGGCGGCCAGTCGCTCCTGAACGTCCCTGGATTCGAGCGCTTTGGCAATCTCGGCATTGAGCTGGGCCAATATGGCTTTCGGGGTACCGGCGGGCGCGAACATGCCGTACCACGGTGTGGCACCAAAGCCCTTGATCGTCTCGCCGATGGTGGGTGCATCAGGTATGGCCGGCAGACGCTTGGGGTTGACCACGCCCAGCACTTTCACTTTGCCCGAGCGGATAAAAGCGATGGAGGACGGCACGCTTTGCACCGATACCTGAATTTGTCCGGACACCAGATCGGCCACCGCCGCTGCCGAGCCTTTGTAGGGAACATGAACCATTTCGATATCAGCGGCCTTGCCCAGCATTTCGCCAATCAGATGGTTCAGCGTGCCATTGCCCGCAGAGCCGATGTTGATTTTGCCCGGTTGCTGTTTGGCCAGCGCTATCAGCTCTGCGGTGTTGTTGGCAGGGAAAAGCGGATTGGCCACCAGCACATAACCGGCTGTGGCCAGGGTGCCAATCGGCTCAAAATCCTTGACCGGATCGAACCCGGTACTTTTGTAGAGCGCCGGATTGATCACCATGGAACTGTCGGCGGTGATCATCAGGGTGTAGCCGTCTGCCTTGGCGCGGGCGGCTGCCACGGTGCCGACATTGCCGCCTGCACCCACCCGGTTGTCCACGATGAAATTCTTGCCCAATTGTTCGGTCAGTTTCTGCGCAATGACGCGGGCAATGACGTCGTTGGCACCGCCTGCGGCCTGCGGGACGATGACAGTGACTGGTTTGTTGGGGTAGCTGTCCTGTGCCATTGCCAGCCCTGTCGCCGCCAGGGCCAGTGCAAATGCCAAAAATACTCTGCAGTGCTTCAACATGAAAGTTCTCCTCTTTTTATAGGATGCGGTGAACTCTCAGTTTACTGGTTCAACATGGCCGCTCTCGGGCGGTCACACCTCCTGGTGTTGGGCAGCTGACGCCAGCTCGTTGCGTGGATAAAACCCGAATTCGCACATCAGCGCCCCGTTGGCTTCGCACTGCAGTTCAACGACACGCCAGTTGTCGTTGACGATAGTGCGGAAAATCCGCTCAAAGGTGGCAGCGTAGTAGTCACAAACCGGAACGTCGGACGCAATGCGCTTGCACAGCGGATTGCCCCGCAATCGGAATACCAGTCGCGGCGTCCATGCGTAGGAAAAATTCCCGGATCCGGCGAACGTCCAGGCGTGCCTGGCAATGGCCCGGCACAACACGCGCGCTGCGATCGCATCAGGAAGCCTTTTGAGAACCCACTGCACGGGCCGGGGGATGCGGTTTGCCAAGAGGTAATCTGCGGTGCGAAGCCCGGCCTCGCGGGTGATGGCCTTGAAAGTCTGCGTATCCACCAGACCGTGCAGGCGGGCGTGCAGAGCAGCCACTTCTTCCTGGGGCAGCATGCGCTGCGGCGGCGTGTCTGCATAGTGGCCCAGACCCAGTGATCCGAGCAGGGCGCGCGTTTCTTGCGGTCCCCAAACAATTCGCAAAGCCTCAACCATCTGAATCAGCGCGTTCGGGCCGATCAGTGCCTGGGAATTCAAGGCGACTTGCATGGCCGCTACACCGTGTCGGCAGTGGACGCTGCGAGTTGCTCGTTGCCCCCGCCACAGGCCATGGCAGCATTGATTTCGCCCTGACGCCGCTTGTGTTCGATCTTGGGACCGTGCATCGTTACCCAGCCCTCATCTCCGGCTGCAATTTCAAGCGCCTGCGCACCTTTGCGGTTGCCATCAAAAGCGAAGTCCACCTTTTTCTTGCTCTGCGGGCCCCAGTAACCCACGCGGCCGAGATCGTAGAAGGTGCGCTGAAAGCCGCTCTTGAGAAAAGCCTTCAGGCAACCCATGAGATAGCCGCGCCTGAACTTGTCTTTCTCCCACGGGTACTGGAAGAAGGTCTTGTTCATGAAGAAGCGCCGATAGTTGTTCATCACCCGGTCGAGCAACTCGGCGCGGTCCATCGCGTCAGGCTTCATGATGGGCGTGACGAAGTTGTATTTTTCGTAATCGAATACTTCGACTTTGTCACCCAGCTCCTGGAACAAGTCGCTAAACGGCCATGGTGTGTACATGGCCCAGTTGGCCATGTCCGGATTCCAGTCGCGCGCCATCTGGTACGTTTCTTCCAGGGTTTCAGCAGTCTCGTTTTCCAGGCCGACAATGAACTGGGCCTCGGTCACGATGCCCGCGTCCCTCAGCAGCTGAATCGCCTTTTTGTTTTGTGCGATCGTGGTTTCCTTGTTGAAACGGTCTAGCTTGAGCTGTGCCGCGGCCTCGGTGCCCAGGCTGACGTGTACCAGACCGGCCCTGCGGAAAAGTGGCAGCAATTTTTCGTCGCGCAGGATGTCGGTCACCCGGGTATTGATACCCCAATAGACTGGAAGATTGCGCTCGATCAGTTCCTCGCAAAAGGCAATGAATTTTTTGCGATGGATGGTGGGTTCTTCGTCGGCCAGTATGAAAAAACCGACCTGGTGGTTGCGCACCAGCCCTTCGATCTCGTCCACGACTTTTTTCGGATCACGAATGCGGTAGTCGCGCCAGAACTTCCACTGGCTGCAAAAGCTGCAGGTAAACGGACAGCCGCGTGCAAAATTGGGTATCGCCACGCGCCGGTTCATCGGGATATAGATGTATTTATCCCACTCCAGAATGCTCCAGTCCGGCGCAATGGTGTCGAGGTCCTTGATGGTGGGCGCTGCCGCATTGGCCACGACCTTGCCATCGGCGAGATAGGCAATGCCGGCAATAGTTTCGCGCTGTGCAGGCCACTCGCCGTGGTCAATCGCCTGGATGAGTTTGAGGAATACCTCTTCACCCTCGCCCCGCACGATGACGTCGATCCAGGGTGACTCGCTCAAGACTTGCGCGTACATGAACGTGGCATGAATACCCCCCAGCACAGTGATGATGCGCGGGTTGATCTGCTTGCACAGTTCGAGTACCTGTTCGGCCTTGTATATGGACGGCGTGATGGCCGTGCAGCCCACCACATCCGGTTGCAATTCGACCAGTCGCTCGCGCAACTGTTCGTCCGACAAATGGTTGGTCATGGCGTCCAGGAACACGACATCGGTGTAACCACCCGCCTTCAGGTAACCCGTCAGATAGGCAACCCACGCGGGGGGCCAGTTGCCCGCTATTTCTGCACCACCAGAGTGGTAGTTCGGATGGATAAATACGATGCGCATATTCACTCCTCTTGGCTTTTTTTGTCTGGACTATCCAGGCAGCCAATGTAAATAGCGCACCCAGCCGGGTGTTGATCTAAATCAGTCTGACATGCAATTGCGTCAATATTTTGTTACACACGGGCTATTCCATGCGGTCCCGCTGCGCCAGTGCCGGAAACAGTTTGAACCAGCTTGCAGCAATGAGCAGGGTGCCGACACCGCCAAATACCACTGAGCCCACGGCCCCGAATGCAGCCGCGGTCGCACCCGACTCAAATTCGCCGAGCTGGTTGGAGGCACCAATGAAAATGGAGTTGACAGCAGAGACGCGCCCGCGCATTTCATTGGGGGTCTCCAACTGAACAAGGGTGGAGCGCACCACCACGCTGATGCTGTCGGCCGCGCCGGTAAGCACCAAAGCCAGCAGCGACAGCGTAAAACTTCTCGACAACCCGAACACGACCGTTGCCAATCCAAACACTGCGACTGCGGCCAACAGTTTGGGCCCGACGTGGCGGCGCAAAGGCCAGCGCAGCAATGCGATGGAAGCCAGGAACGCACCGGCTGCAGGCGCCGCGCGCAGCAGTCCCAGACCCACCGGACCGATTTGCAGTATGTCGCGCGCATAAATGGGCAAAAGCGCTGTGGCACCGCCTAGCAGCACGGCAAACAGGTCCAGCGTGGTGGCACCGAGTACCAGTTTGCGCTGCCACACAAACTTCAGACCGGCCAGCACCGACTCCCAGCTCGCGGCCATTGCATTTGGTGTGTGTTTGTAGTGGATACCCACGGCAAATGCGATGGATGCCAGCAGCGTTGCGGCGGCCGTTGCATAGACCGTAGCGGGCCCACCGACATACAAAAGACCGCCCAGCGCCGGGCCACAAATAATGGCGATTTGCATTCCGCTGGCGCCCATGGCGATGGCGCGTTGCAGCATGCTTTGGGGCACCAGCAGCGGGATGAGAGACTGCTGCGCCGGCATCTGGAACGCCCGGGCCACCCCCAACATGACCGAGATGCCGAGTATCAGTTCACGCGTTGCAAAGTTCCAGTGACTGGCGGCCATCAGCAACAACGCAATGGCGAATTGCAGTACCAGGCACAGTGTCAATATCCGCCCCCTGTGGTGCCGGTCCGCGACGTGGCCCGCCGGCAAAGTCAGAACCAGTGCAGGCAGAAACTGAAACAGACCGACCAGCCCGAGGTCCCATGCGCTCGACGTAAGGTCGTACATATGCCACGCAATTGCAACCATGAGCATCTGGCTGGCCGTAACACTGCTAACCCGGGTGAACCAGTATCTGACGTAAGGACGATTGGAAAGCAGGGCGGAGAAATCACTCGAAGGCATACAGGGAGCATAGCCCAGCGGGCCTGGCTTCAGGAAATCGTATTAAAACGTTTCCCAGTCATCGTCCTTTTTAAGGCTCACTGTTTTGGCAGGCGTGACCGGCCGCGGCAGTGCCGCAGGTCTGGCAGCAACTGGCTTTGGCTGTGTCCGGGCCGTGGTAGCGATGCGCCGCCCATGATCCTCGTGCAGCGTGATCTTGGGGAGGTTTGAAGCCAGTTGGCCTCGAGCCGCAGGCTCGTTGCCATCCAGTTTGAAGGTCTCGACGGTCTCGACGAGCGCATTGGCCTGCGACCGCAGGCTGCTGGCTGCAGCGGCCATTTGCTCGACCAGCGCGGCATTTTGCTGGGTAACCTGATCCATCTGACTCACCGCTTCGCCAATCTGCGCCACGCCAGCCGCCTGCTGACTGCTTGCCGCGCTGATTTCGCCCACCATGGCACTGACATGGCGAATGGCTCCTACAACCTCGGTCATCGTGGAACCCGCCTCATCCACCAGCGCTGTCCCATGTTTCACTTTCTCGACACTGGCATTAATCAGGTTTTTGATTTCCTTGGCGGCATCCGCGCTGCGCCCCGCCAGAGAACGGACTTCCGACGCCACGACTGCAAAACCGCGTCCCTGTTCGCCGGCTCGCGCAGCCTCCACCGCCGCATTGAGCGCCAGAATATTGGTTTGAAATGCGATGCCATCGATCACGCTGATGATCTCGGAAATCTTTCCCGAAGACACGTTGATTTCTTTCATGGTGTCCACCACACGCCCCACAACCTCACCGCCCCGCACGGCGGTGATGGATGCGTTAGACGCCAGTTGATTGGCCTGATGGGCATTTTCAGCGTTGTGCTTGACTTGCGAGCTGAGTTCCTCCATCGAAGCAGCCGTCTCTTCGAGCGCGCTGGCCTGACTTTCCGTGCGGGCCGACAAATCCTTGTTGCCGTGTGCGATTTCGGCACTGGCATTGGCTACGAGTACCGAGTTATTTCTGGTGCTCGACACCACGCGGGCCAGACTTTTGCGCATGTCTTCCATCGCGTGCAGCAAAAGCGATAACTCATCAGTGCCGTGAACCTCGAGTGCAAGGCTCAGGTCCCCCTTGGAATAACCCTGGGCGGCGTTGACGGCAAACGCCAAAGGCTTCGTAATGAGTCGGGTAATCCATATGCCTAAAACGATGGCGGCAAGGCATGTGACGACTACAACGGTGATAAGCCCCAAACGTGCCGCTTCATAACTACTCTTGGCACTCACAGTTGCGACATCGGCCTGGCTGTTGCTGTGAACCACCATGGCGTCAAGCGCCTTGAGTAGGGCGCGCAATGCCGATTGGGACTCACCGTTCAGGAATGCACCAGTCGAAATAGGGTCCGGGGGGAGCTTGTTGGACAGGTCCAGCAGGGTCTTGTCAGCCGCATAGTACCGCGTCAAAACTTTCTGAAACTCGTCAAATTTTCCATCATCATTGTCCGCTTGAATGATGGTTTTGTATTTGTTGGCCGCTTCCGATATTTTCAGTTTGGCGGCGTTGATGGTGTCTTCTTCCGGCAACTTTTCTTCATTGAGTTCCGTCAGCGTGTGTTGAATCTCGGCGCGACGCATGGTGTTGACATCCGCCAGGATGGCATTCACATCCGTGATACCCGGTAGCCACTTGCTGGAAAAATCTTCGGAGAACGCGTTGATTTTGGATAGCTGCAACAGCCCGAAACCACCGGCAATGACGGTGGCAAGCGCCAGCACCAAAAATACGAGCGCAAACTTATAGGTGAATTTGATGTTGGACATGAATTAGTGCGCCCCGATTTGAAAAAATCGTTATCGGCATCATAGCCACACTAACGGGTTGCATCTGTCCACTGCGTCATACAAAGCGGGTTCGTACAGGAATTAATGTGGCTCCGTAGCGAACTGCACTATTGGCCTTTGGCCCTACTGTGGGTTCTCTTTGTCAATTTCAACGATAACTTGCTTTGTCAGATCAATCGCTTGCGTGGCGTACACCGCGTTTTGCAGGATGAAGTCGTAGTGTTCTTCTTCGGCAATGCGTTTGACGATCTTGTCAATACGATCAAGCACTCCCTGAATTTCAGTTCGCCTGCGACTTTCCAAATCCGCCTGAAATTCACGTTGGCTTTTTTGTATTGAACGATCAAGGTCGGAAATTTCCGCTTGCCGCTCCAACATTTGCTGCTCGTTGAGGGTGGGACCATCGCGCTCAAGATTGGACGCCTTTTGCTTGATTGTCGCAATCTGTGATTCGATGGCACTGCGCCGCTGCGAAAATTCGTCATTGAGTTTCTTGCTGGCAAGTTGCGCGTACTTCGATTCCTTGAATACCTGTTCAGGGAAGACGGTGCCGACTTTCGTCGATTCAGCGGCAACAGCGGTGCCAATCAGGAAAAGTGCCAGGGCAACATACTTTTTCATGGATTACTTTCGGAACTCGCACGTCCGCACATGTATTGGCAGGAGTCTGCCGTCACTACGAGTTGACTGAAGTGTAGTTTTACACGATGGCTATTTTGATGTACATTACATTTCAGCAAATGTATTATATGCCTTCCGGCAGCAGCCTATATTTTTTAAACGCGATCGATCGCATCATTTCTGGAGATCTACCTTGAACTACGTACGCAGTTGGCCTTTTTTTGTTGGCAGTGTTGTTTTGTTAGCGGCTTGCAGCAGTACTCCACCCGCTACGCCGACTCCACCCAAAGCGCAGCCGGCCCCGGCACCAGCGCCAGCACCCGCATCTCCCGCGCCGATGCAGGCCACCCCCGTGATGGCTCCCAAGGCTGACATGCCTGCCTACCTGGATCCCAAGAGTGCCATTTCGATGCAACGCAGTGTGTACTTTGACTACGACAACTTTGCAGTCAAGCCCGAGTTTGCGAAGATTTTGGAACTCCATGGAAAGTTTTTGGTCGCCAACCCGAAGGTGAGCATTCGTGTTCAGGGCAATGCAGACGAACGTGGAAGTGCCGAATACAACCTGGCACTGGGCCAGAAGCGCGCCGATGCCGTCGTGAAAGCTCTCAAAATTTATGGCGTCAAGGATTCTCAAATGGAAGCCATCAGTTTTGGCCGTGAAAAACCCAAGGCGCTTGGTCATGATGAGGCTGCATGGGCACAAAATCGCCGCGTGGATCTGGAATACCCCGGCAAGTAAGAATGCGATAGTGAGTTGGAAAAAAGTGAGTTGATGTTTCAGGGCCCTTCGGGGCCCTTTTTTGGGGGCGTAAAACCGGGCAAGCGCATCAGTTGCAACTGTTCCAGGCTCGCGTAGAGCGGAGCGCTGATCAGACGGGATACGCCGCTGGAAACCAAAGCGCAGGTCATCAAGCTCAGAACGAGTGCGTGACCATCAACCATTTCCATCACGATGATGAAAGAAGTCAGTGGCGCCTGCGTTACGGCGGCAAGAAATCCTGCCATGCCCAAGGCGATTAAAGTGGGGGCGTTGACGTATGCGGTGATTTGCGCAATATCACGACCCACTGCAGCCCCTATAGCGAGAGACGGAGCGAAAATTCCCCCGGGCACCCCTGACCAAGTGGTTAACCAGGTGGCAATGAACTTGAACGGTACGAAAAGGTAAAAGTTTTCGCCCTGATTTTCCAGCAGCGCCCTGGTATGGGCGTAACCACTGCCAAACGTCGCACCGGAACTGGCCAGGCCCAT
>CAIOLZ010000055.1 GCA_903859265.1 uncultured beta proteobacterium | reverse complement strand
CGGCAATCGACGCAACCCACCGGCTTATAGGGCTTGAATCCCCCGTTGATATGCCAGGGCTTGACCGTTTCGGCCAGCGACTCGCGGGTCGTTTCTTCATCGCGCACCCGGCAATTCGGACACAGTGTGCGCACCAGCCGCTGTGCCAGAACGCCGAGCAAGGTTGCGTTGATCAGGTACGACGGAATTCCCAACTCCAGCAGCCGGGTCACCGCCGATGGCGCGTCGTTAGTGTGCAGCGTCGAAAAAACCAGATGGCCGGTCAGCGCTGCCTGGACCGCCATTTCAGCCGTCTCCAGATCGCGGATTTCGCCCACCATGATGATGTCCGGGTCCTGTCGCATGAGCGCGCGCAGGCCCTGCGGAAAACCGAAATCGAGTTGTGGCTGCACCTGCGTCTGGTTGAAGGAGGTCTCGATCATTTCGATCGGGTCCTCCACCGTGCTGACGTTGACCTCTTCGGTTGCAACGCGCTTGAGCGTCGAGTACAGCGTCGTGGTCTTGCCCGAGCCGGTCGGCCCGGTCACCAGAATGATGCCGTGGGGCTGCTTGACGAGTTGTTCCCACCGCCTGGCGTCGTGGGTGGAGAAGCCCAGTGCATCGAGCTCCTTGACCGCATTGTCGGGATCAAAAATACGCATCACCATTTTTTCGCCGAACGCCGTGGGTAGCGTGGAGATGCGCATTTCAACTTCGTCGCCGCGCTGGTTGCGGGTCTTGATGCGGCCGTCCTGTGGTCTGCGCCGCTCAATCACGTCCATCCGGCCCAGCAACTTGATGCGTGCGCTCATGGCATTGAGCACCCCCATGGGCATCTGGTACACCGGATGCAATACGCCGTCGATGCGAAACCGGATCACGCCCTGCTCCCGGCGCGGCTCGAGATGAATGTCACTGGCGCGCTGGTCAAACGCGTACTGCCACAGCCAGTCCACCACCTGGACCACGCTTTGGTCATTGGCATCGAGCTGCTTGTTGGACTTGCCCAGTTCGACCAACTGCTCAAACGTCGCGCCATTGTTGACCCCAGCTTTGTTGGCCGCGCGCACCGACTTGGCCAGCGCATAAAACTCGGCGGTATAGCGGTGAATTTCCTGCGGGCTGGCCACCACTCTGCGGACACTGCGGCGCGACTGGCGCTCGACCTCCTGCACCCAATCGGTCAAAAAGGGTTCTGCTGTTGCCACCGTGATCTGCGTCGTCGTCACCAGCACCGGCAAAATGCGGTGGCGCTCCGCATAGCCCGCGCTGATGGCGTCGGAGATCTTGCCGACATCAACCTTGAGCGGGTCTATGCGCAGGTAATCCAGACCCGCGTGTTGCGCCAGCCACAAGGTCAAAGCCTCAATGTCCAGCGGTCTTTGATCGGATTTGCGCCGCATGGAGACGCTGGCCAGTCGCACCAGAGGGTGCTGCACGCTCTCGGCCAAGGAGCATCTGGCGACAGTGCGCTGCGCCTCTTCGTCCGAAATCACGCCGTCCTGCTGCAGCCACTGCACCAGCATGCGCCAGTCAAGCGGTCCCGAATAGCTCTGTTTGCTTTTAGTCGTCATGGCACTACCGGTTTAAAAACACGCACCCACTTGTCTGCGGGCAAGCCCCATTGGTTTTTGATCAGTTCGGCGCGTGAGGCCAGCATCGTGCGGGTTGGACGCGTGGGTGTGCGCTGGGCCAGCACCACGGTATTGCCTTCGCGGGTCGCCTTGAACGCCCAGATGGCGGCTTCACCAAAGGCTGCTGCCATTTTGTCCACGCTCTTTTGAAAGCTCGATGTGCGACCGAACAGGTTCACGGCCATACAGCCATCGGAAGTCAGGGTGCGGCGGCAGTCCGCGTAGAACTCTGCACTGTCCAGCACAGGCGCGGCGGCTTCCTCGTCATACAGGTCAACTTGCAGGGCATCGACTGCGCCTTGCCAACTCGGCTGTCTGATTTCGCTGGCGGCATCCGCCAGCACCACGCGCATGCGCGGGCTGTCGGCCGGCAATTTGAACCAGCCGCGGCAGGCATGCAACACCTGCGGGTTGAGTTCGATAGCGGTGGTTGTTTTCATGCGCAATTCTTTGGCACAAAACTTGGTCAGCGACCCCGCACCCAGCCCGAGTTGCAAGGCCTGGCGTTGTCCCACCGTTGCCGGGTCCAGCAACAACAGCCATGCCATCATGCGTTGAATATATTCGTGAACCAGGACATTGGGCGCATCGACCAGCATCGAGCCCTGAATCCATTCGCTGCCAAGATGCAGGTGCCGGATTGGCCCCTCCTCCGAAAAATTGACTTCCGGCAGCACGACTGCGGACAAAGCGTTGGGATGTGTTCGGGCCATGGGGATTTATACCAGCAGTGTTGAAAGGCCCGGCAAGGCCGAGACTGCATTGGCGCTGGTGGCTGCTTCAAGGCTTGCCAGAGAAATGTTGCGAAGCACTGCCACGGCGTCGGCGATGCGGGGCAATTCACCGGGCTCGTTGCGTCCCTGTGGCTGCCCGTTCGCACGCTGCGCCGCAGTGGCATACAACCATTGCGGCGGTATGTCGGGCGCATCGGTCTCCAGCACAAGGGCATCCAGCGGCAAACTGGCGGCCAGATGCCGCAATTGCAGCGCGCGCTCAAAAGTCACCGCACCGCCAAAACCAAGTTTGAATCCCAGCGTGATGAAAGCCTTCGCCTGCACCTCGCTGCCGTTGAATGCGTGCGCTATACCTCGCCAGGGGGCGCGCGTCGCAGCGCCAATGGACGTTTTCACAGCCTGGATGTCGCGCAAGTGCTTGAGCAGCCGGTCGGCCGAGCGGCGCACATGCAAGACCACCGGCAAATCGTGTTTGCGGGCCAGCTTGAGCTGGGAGCGAAAAAAATACTCCTGCTTTTCGCGCAGCGGACTGTTGCGCAATTCGGGCACAAAGTAGTCCAGGCCGATTTCACCCACTGCCAGCAGCCTTGGATCAGCACGGTGGGTCGCCAGACAGGCATCAAGCGCGTGCAAATCTTCCTCACTGGCATGCGCAACATAGAGCGGATGGATACCCAGGCAATAGCTGTTACCGGTGTGATGTGCCAACAAGCGCACGGTGTCAAAGTTTGCCACTTCAACTGCGGGTATGACGCAATGCGCGACGCCCCGCGACCGCGCGCGCTGCATGACCGCTTCCGATTGCGCGCCAAACTCCCAGGCATCGAGGTGGCAATGCGTGTCGATCAGAAATGGCATGCCGTTTAGGCGCTGCTG
>CAIOLZ010000054.1 GCA_903859265.1 uncultured beta proteobacterium | reverse complement strand
TTCCAAAGCGCGCTCCTTGCGCCCGCCACGCGTGCGGTAAAGGCCATCCCGCAGCGTCTGGTTGTCTGCATCAAACCCCAAACCCACGATGTGCACGGTTTTTCCCACAAAGCTGACCGAGATTTCGGTGCCGGTCAGGTACTTCAAGCCCTGCGCCCTGGCGGCGGCTGCGGCACGCTGCTGGCCACCGATTTCGTCGTGGTCCGTCAGTGCCCACAACTCCACGCCGTTGGCCTTTGCCCGTTCGGCCAGCGCTTCGGGCGTCAGGGTTCCATCGGAAACGACAGAGTGGCAGTGGAGGTCGGCGTTGAGTATTTGAGTCACCCGCGCATTCTAGGACTTGTGACGGTTTGGCGTTGGTTTTGGCGCACCGCAAACCCTCGCACCGGACGCGACAGCGCTTAAAAATCCGCACTGCATGTCCACTGCATGGATTGGCCGCCAACCGGATGAACCAGTCCCAGCCGGGACGCATGCAATAGCAGGCGCGCACTGGACGCTGCAACAGGCGCCGGCGCGTACAGCGCGTCACCGAGTATCGGGTGGCCCACCGATTGCAGGTGGACGCGCAACTGGTGGCTGCGGCCTGTGAGGGGTTCGAGCTCAAGACGCGACGTGTTGGTGCGCAAGTCCACGCGGATGCAACGCCAATGGGTCATGCTCGGCTTGCCATGGATGGGATCAATTTTGCGCAGCGGGCGTTTGGGCCAGTCCACCAGAATCGGCAAGTCTATGGTCTGCCAGCTGTCAGTAACTGGCGCGATGCCCTGCACCACTGCGACATAGCGCTTTTGGACTTCACGTGCAGCGAATGCATTGTTGAGCGTTCGCTGCACGCCCGCGGTGCGCGCCATGACCAGCAGGCCCGACGTTGCCATGTCCAACCGATGCACCACCAGTGCATCGGGAAATTGCATGCGGACCCGCTCGCTCAGGCAGTCCTGCTTGTCCTCGCCTCTGCCGGGAACACAAAGCAGTCCTGCAGGTTTGTTGAGCACCAGCAGGTAATCGTCTGCATACACCAGCCCGATCTCACCCGGTTCAGGCTGCATCGCCACCCTGGATCAGACGTTGGACGGTTTCACACAATTCGTTCACGTCGTTGGGCTTGTACACAAGGGCACTGGCGCCGGCTTCGAAGGCGCTTTTTTCGATCTCGGGCGTGACGTAGCCCGACGCCAAGGCCACCGGCAGCGATGGCCGGATGGACTTGGCTTCGATGAGCAACTGGACGCCGCTGTAGCCGGGCATGTTGTAGTCGGTCACCAGCAGATCAAAGCGAGCGGGATCGGCTGCCAGCGCATCACGTGCCTGCAGCGGATCGGTGTAGGTGGTGACCGCAAACCCCTTGCGCTTGAGCACCCGCTCGACGAGAAAAACCAGCGCCTCGTCGTCATCAACATACATCACATGCTTGCCTTGCCCTTGCACATCGGCTGGCTGGGCCGCTTCCACGACCGGTGGTTCTGTGATCGCCTGGCTGACCGGAAAATAAAGGTGAAAACAACTGCCTTCCCCTTCCGCGCTTTGCACATCAATCCCGCCCTGATGTGTCTGCATGATGCCGTGTACCACCGACAGCCCCAGACCCGTGCCCTGACCCACCTGTCGCGTGGTGAAGAATGGCTCGAAAATGCGCTCAATCGTGTGCCTTGCCATGCCGTTGCCGGTGTCTTGCACTGAAAGGTGTACGTAGGACCCCGCTGGCACGCCAATGCGGCCGCATTCGGGTTGGCGCAACTCGGCGTTTTCGAGCCGGATGGTGACCGTGCCCCTGGTTTTGCCGATCGCCAGCACCGCGTTGGTACACAGGTTCAGGAGTGCCTGCTCCACCTGCGTGGCATCGGCCAGTACGTTGGCCAGTTCAGCCGGCTCTTCAAAACGGATTTCGACCTGCGGCGGCAGCGTCACCCGGACCAGCCGCAGCGTTTCGTGGACCACTTCAATCAGATGCAGAGCGATGCGCTTGGGTTGCTCGTTGCGGCTGAAGGTCAGTATTTGCCGCACCAGGTCGCGCGCCCGGCGCCCGGCTTTTTCGATTTCACGCAGGCTGGTCAGCGCACCCGACTCGCTGGCGACGTCCTGCTTGGCCAGATCGACATTGCCAAGTATGGCGCTCAGGATGTTGTTGAAATCGTGCGCGATGCCACCGGCCATGGTACCCACGGCCTGCATTTTTTGCGATTCGCGAAGCTGTGTTTCCAGCGCGAGTTGCTGCGCCTCGGCACGTTTGCGCGCGGTCAGGTCACGGGCAAAAATGGTGGTGATGGCGCTGTGTGCTTCGCCCTGGCGGTGGAGCACATTGGCATGCGGGCGCTGGTCTTGGGAGCCGGTACGTGGTCGCAGGCGGCGCTCCATGGACGCGCTGATCTCGACAAAGATCGGTTCGCCCTGCAAGGTGCTCGCGCGGTACTCACCGAGTATGGCTTGTGCCGGTACTTCTCCATTGATGAGTGCGCGCTCCACGTCGGGCAGAAAGCGACCAAGGCGGCTGCCAAACGCGGACGCTGCCGGACAACCAAACAGGGTGGTCGCGGCCGGGTTGAAGACGGTGATGCACAGGTTCTCGTCGATGCACAAAATGGCATCGAGTGAGGAGTTGATGATGGCCGCCATGCGGTTTTCGCTGAGCAGCAAATCTTCGTTGCGTTGCATCAGCACCGTGGCGCTTTCCTGCAGCGCCATCCGCTGGGCCAGCAGCGGGCCTTGGTCAATGATGGCGCAAATGAAGTGGGCCAGTTCGTCCTGCGGATTTTCGATCCGCGCAATATGCAGGTCGCCAGTGAAGCTGTGCCGGGCACCGCAGCGAAACACCACTTCGGTCACTTCGCTGGCGCCAGACGCTTTGGCCGACAGGAAAGCGACGGCCACTTCGTCGGCGTGCTCCGCCTGCACGAACGGCAATAAAAAATTCAGGGGCGGGTCTGATTCAGTGGGCTGGAAAAGGCGCAGCGCCATGGCGTTGCTGGCCATCACCAGACCTTCTTCGTCCACCACCATGAGCGCCAGCGGCACGCTGGAAAACAGCGTGGCAAAGCGCTCGGATGCACCTTCGGCTTCCTGCTGGCTGTAGCGAAGCGCCTTGTTTTGAATCTCCAGTTCGGCCTGGTATTTGCGCAAGTCGGCAATCATTTGCGCCGGTTCATAGCCCTCGATAATCAAGTCCTGGCCGGCCAGGGCGACCGCAGGGCGAGGCTCGGATAGCCGCCTGCTGACGGAAATTCTTCTGCGCTTGTGGAGGCCGGACATGCGTTTTTTTGTGGGGTAGCTGATCAGAAAAGGTATTTGCCGGAGACTTGCTCTAGCGCGATTTTGACAGCGACGTGCGCAATTTGTTTATATCAAACTCACTGACGCTGTCCGCGTGATTGCCCCAGCTGTTGCGGATGTAGCTCAGGACTGCCGCCATGTCGGCGTCACTGAGCTTCAGTACAAATGGTGGCATGCCAAATGGTCTGGGGTTACCCGCTGTTGTGGCCGGATACCCGCCATACAACAGTTGCAAAACGAGATTGTTGGTGTTGGCGCGCAGGACCTTGGGGTTTGCCGCAAGTGCCGGGTAAGCGCCCGGATGGCCTTCACCGGATTTGCCGTGGCATTCGGCGCAGACCTGGTCGTACAGGCGTGCGCCCTTCGGGTTGGCCTGCGTGCCATGCGCTGACTGCCCGTATCCCCCGAGCGCGGTGACCACAGGGGTCTGGCCTTTGAGGTAATTAGCCATGGCCATCGCATCGGCAGGCGTCAGGTATTGCGTCCCGTGCTGCACCACTTCCGCCATCGGCCCTGCGGCGTAGCCGTTTGCCGAAGCCCCGGTTTGCAGAAAAGCTTGCAGTTGTTCAGTACTCCACGGCTGCAGCGCTGAGGGATGCAGGGGCGGCGCATACCAGCCACTGGCTGGCAATTCATATCCGCCGGCGTTGTTGGCCGAAACGGTTTTGGGAGCACCCAGAAAGTTGCGCTCCGCATGGCAAGCCTCGCAGTGCCCCAGACCGTTGACCAGATAGTCACCGCGTTGCACGGTGCTATCGTGCTCCATGGGTTTGAAATACATCCAGCGCCAGGCCTTCAGGGCCAGGCCGTTGCTGTAGGGCCAAAGCAGCCGGTGTGGCTGGTTGGGTTGGGGCGACGGCGGCAGTGTTTGCAAATAGGCAAATATGGCATCCGCATCGTCGCGGCTGACGCGGGTGTAGCTGGTGTAGGGAAATGCCGGGTACAGGGCGTGGCCGTCTTTGCTGATGCCCAGGTGCAGGGCCTGCCAGAAATCGTTGGCGTTCCACTGGCCGATGCCCGCATTCTTGTCGCTGGTAAGGTTGCTCGACATGACCGCACCAAACGGCGTGTCGATGGGTCGGCCTCCTGCATAGGGCACACCACCAGGCGCGGTGTGGCAGAGCGCGCAGTTGCCTACGCTGGCCAGATAGGCGCCGCGCGCTACCAACTGGGCGTTTGCCGCAGGGGGCGGTGCCGCGCCGGCGCCAGGGTCGCGCTTGGTCTGTACCCTGCCGCATTGCCAGCCGGGTTGGTCGATAGCGGATGCGCCATTGACGCCAGCGGGCCGCCTGTCTGCCGGCTTGTCGGAGCTGGGCAAAGTCTGGGCGGACAGCCAATCGGCCAGGGCGCTGATGTCGTCGGGGCTTAGACGCTGCACCACTTTGGCCATGCAGTCCGGTGCCAGCGCCGCGCGCTGCCCGTTGCGCCAGCCGCCGAGCTGGGCATTGATGTAGTCTGCCGGCAGTCCAAGCAGGCCCGGGACATCGGGTCGGGTACCCGTTAGGGCAGTGCCGTGGCATTGGGCGCAGGCCGGCAGCCCGCGCGCCGCGTCCCCATTGCGCACGAGCGTTTGTGCGCGTTTCGCGCTTGCAGCATTGAGGCTTTGCGAGGCTGCATTTTTGGGCGCTGCATAGGGCAGTGTCAGTGCGGAAAAATAGTCTGCAATTTCACGCAGGTAGCGCGCATCGAGCGTGCTGATCAGTCGCTCCATCGGCGCATAGTGCCGCCGCCCCTGTTGAAAGCCCGTGAGCTGGTTGTAAAGGTAGTCGGCAGGTTTGCCGGCCAGTCTGGGGTAATAACCATCCGGTCCTGCACGGCCTTGCGCCCCATGGCATGCCGTGCAACTGCGGGTGCGCTCTGCCATGGTGTCTTGGAACGGTGCGGTGTCGGCCGCGCTGCCATGTGCCGTGGAGCAGAGCAGGAGACCCGCCGCGACGAGACGCGCGGCTTTCAGCAAGGCCTGCCAGGGGTTTGAAAAGGTGGTGCAAGCGGTTGACACGAGTCGCATTCAGTGGTCGAACAGAGCGCGGGCGTGCGGCTGCAAAATTGTCAAGTCCGACTGGGCCAGGGCCACACATGGCAGGATAAATCCGTCCGCCTTTTCCTCTGCGCTCAAGCCCGGCCAGTCCACCAGGTGCGTGACCGCCCCGGCAAGCAACCGGCACAGACAGGTGCGGCAGGTGCCATTGCGACAAGAGCTTGGCATGTCGATTCCCGCCTGCTCAGCCGCCTGTAACAGTGGTACACCCGGGGGAGCGTCAAATGCAAGGCCGGCGGGATTGAGCAGCACTGTCCATTGCACGGTTGTGCCATCGTTTTGGGGTGCCTTGCACTCGGCTTCGGCGCTCACACCGCGGGTCGGGTCTGGGAGGGGGTCATGCATTTGCGGCGACAATCCGTGTCTTTTTAAATCTGCGCTAGCTTAAACCCACCCATGTCCAGCACGACAACCATTCAAGTACGCCCAGCGACCCTGCGCGACGCCAAGCAAATTGCCGAACTCTACGCAGCCACTGCGGCCCAAGCATTCAAGGCCATGCAAACCGGCTCACCGGTGCCCCCGGTGCCGCAGGAAAAAGGCACTGCCTACTGGCGTGAAGCCATCGAATACGCGGAGCCCCAGGTCCAGGTTGCCATGGATGGCGACAAGATTATCGGATTTGTCGGTTTTGACCGTTCCCGGGACAAGGGAACGCCGCCCACCATGGGCGAGATTTGGGACATCTATGTGGCTCCGGCCTACTGGTCCAAAGGGGTTGGTCTTGCACTCTGGGATGCCGCCCGGGAAGGCTTGCAGGAAGAAGGCTGCACCCATGTCTCGGTCTGGATACCGATTGCCAATGACCGCGCCATGCGTTTTCACGAACTCGCCGGTTTCAAGCGCGAAATGTCGAGTGCCAAAACCGTGCCCATGGGCCCGGTCAAAGTCGAAGAAATCCGGCTCAAGCAACCGCTCTGAGCGGCTCCCCGACGCGTTCCATCGTATTGCGCGCCATCCACGTGTCAACGGCACGCGGATCGGTGACAGCTTTCAGATCATCGTAGGCCTGTTGCGCCTGCGGGTAGCGCCGGCGCAAAAAGTTCAACCACTGCTTGAGACGCCCGGCCTGTTGACGGGGCTCCAGTTGTGTGCGAACGGTGTGCCAAAAATCCGCGAAGTGCGGCTGCAGGTCCTGCCAAAGTACGCCGGCAGCAAGCCCTGTTTTGCCGCTGGCGGCGATCGAAAGCGCCAGGCCGGGGTCCGTCACCAATCCTCTGCCAATCATCAGATCGCTGCAGCCGGATTCGGCCCGGCAGCGCAGCGCATCCTGCACTGTCCAGATTTCTCCATTGGCGACAACCGGGATGCGTAGCACGGCACGGATGTCGGCAATCCGGCTCCAGTAAGCTGGCGGGCGGTAGGCGTCGGCT
This sequence comes from uncultured beta proteobacterium, assembly GCA_903859265.1. Taxonomy (GTDB): domain Bacteria; phylum Pseudomonadota; class Gammaproteobacteria; order Burkholderiales; family Burkholderiaceae_C; genus Allorhodoferax. The sequence goes on along the minus strand of CAIOLZ010000054.1, from coordinate 1,865 downwards.
TTGGTGCGCCCATGGACCACAATCCGGCTGGCGCCGCCTTCCTGAATCGCCAGAGCACATTCTTCGGCGCGCCGGTCATCGTGGAGACCGAGCCGCATCTTGGCGGTAACCGGCATTGCGGCCGGCACCGCACGGCGAACCTCCCCGACGATGCGGGTGAGCAACTCGGGATGTTCCAGCAAAGCGGCACCTCCGCCGTGGCGGTTCACGACCTTGGCAGGACAGCCGAAGTTCAGGTCGATGCCGGCGGGCCCCAGATTGGCCAATCGCGCAGCGTTTTCTGCCATGCAAACCGGATCCGAGCCCAGCAATTGCGCATGCACGGGAATACCGGCCCGCGTTTTGCCACCAGTGAGCAACTCGGGAACGACCCGTAAAAAGGTGCGTTCCGGCATGAGCGTATTGGTGACCCGGATGAACTCGGAGACGCAAGCGTCGATGCCCCCTATGCGCGTGAGTACGTCGCGCAATACGAAGTCCAGCAGCCCCTCCATGGGCGCCAGAAAAATGGCCGTCAAGCCTCTCCGCCGAATCGTTTGATCAGGTTGGCGATGTACTGCTCGGTCATTTTTTCAAACTCCGCTTCCACCACTGGTGCAACCACCATCTTCATCAGGCCGGGTAGCGGCAGCGTGAGCTCTCCCTGGATGTCGAGCACCAGATGGGTGGATTTCTTGTTGTCCTTGATGGTCCAACTGCCACTGACCAAAGCATTGCCTTCCCCCTTGATGGGCTTCCAGACAATGGTTCCCTTGGCCTCGTTGCTGACATATTTGCTGGCATAAATGGTTTGAATGCTCACAGAGCCGACGCCAATTTTTTCCATCTCCCAGCGGTAGCCCCCGGATCCAAGGTCCACCAGCCTGGACACTTTGGGGAAGTGGCTGGCTGAAACGGGTACGTCCGAGAGCACGGAAAAAACCTCGGCTGCCTTTGCCTTGACATCGAATTCAAATCCCAGATCGATCGATACGCTGATGGCCATTGGAGTTCCTTTCAGGGGTTGCGAATGCGCTGCAGAGTCAGTTGCAGCAGCCGCGCGTCAGAGCTTGCCCGGTGGCGCTGGGCGCCGCGTTCGGCACTGATCTGCGCCTTGACCAGATGCCACCGTTCGGCTTCATTGTCGGTCAGCAGCAATCGCAAATTTTCCAGCCGGAAAGCGGGGGATGCCTGAGCGACTTCGTACAGCGCGCCCAGCCAACTGTAGTCGTTGGCCCAGCCGTCGGAATAAACGGTTTGGCCCCGCAAGTCAGCGTTGAGTTTTTGGGCTACCAGCGCCGCCGACATGCCACGCTGCGCCAGTAACTCGCGTGGAATGTTGTGGGTCTGTGCCGCTTGCTCGTCCCAGTGCGTCCAGTTGGGCTCGGGCTTGACGAGCGTGCAATAGGTGTGGCCGGATGGGAGTACGTAGCCGACTTCGATCGGGTAGCTGTTTTTGCCAAAGCCCGATGCCTCGATATCCATAACGGTCGGGCTAGTGGCTATCGCGGTGGGCTTCGCATTGGCTTGGAGCAACATAAAAGCGTGGAAAGTGTGCGCGGAGATTGTGCATTCGATGCTGCGGCAAAGTACAAGGGTATTTACCGATCGGGTCCGGTGACCGGTCACAATACCCCCCCAATGTACAAAAACAAGCCCTTGTCCGTTGCGCTCGCGGCCACCGCTGGAGCCCCATCCCAGCACCGCGCAGCCGGGCTGGTCCTGGCTCTGGTGGGGGCCATTGCGTTCAGTGCCAAGGCCATCATCGTCAAGCTGGCTTACCGCCATGGCGTCGATGCCGTGACACTGATCATGTACCGGATGCTGTTTGCACTGCCTTTTTTTCTGGCCATTTGCTGGTGGACCGGGACACCGCGCAATGGCGC
>CAIOLZ010000053.1 GCA_903859265.1 uncultured beta proteobacterium | reverse complement strand
GCGCAAAGTGCGCGGCGTGTTCGACTCCGTGGCACCGAAGTACGACATCATGAACGACCTGATGTCGGCGGGCTTGCACCGCCTGTGGAAGGCCTATACGGTTCTGGTGGCCAACCTGAAAGAAGGCGACCGCGCGCTCGACATTGCGGGTGGCACGGGTGATCTGGCGTTGGCCTTCTCCAAAAAAGTGGGCAAGAGCGGTGTGGTAGTGCACACCGACATCAACGCCGCCATGCTCGGCACCGGGCGCAACCGCCTGCTCGACCTGGGCGTGGCACTCCCAACACTGGTGTGCGATGCCGAAAAATTGCCATTTGCCAGCGATGCGTTTGATGTGGTGAGCGTTGCCTTTGGCCTGCGCAATATGACCCACAAAGACCTTGCGCTCTCCGAGATGAACCGTGTTTTGAAGCCCGGTGGCAAGCTGCTGGTGCTGGAATTTTCCAAAGTCGCCAAGCCGCTGGAAAAAGCTTACGACTGGTATTCGTTCAAAGTGCTGCCGCGGCTGGGGAAATTGGTGGCGGGGGACGACGCAAGCTACCGTTATCTGGCAGAGTCCATTCGCATGCATCCGGGGCAGGACGCGCTCAAAGCCATGATGCACACAGCCGGTTTTGGCCATGTGGATTACCACAACCTCACCGGCGGCATTGCGGCCCTGCATGTTGGAATCAAATGTTGAGTGGACATATTGAACGGGCAAAGGTTTTGGAGTGCACATGAAGTTGTGGAGTTTCCTGTTGGTCGTGGCTTTGCTGGTGGTCAGTGGCAGCGCGGACGCCAAGCGCCTGGGCGGCGGGAAGTCTGTGGGTCGGCAGTCCAGCAATGTTTCGCAATCAGCGCCGCCCGCTGCGATGCCTGCACCCATGGCACCTCCGATGTCTCCGCCCGTCGCACCTCGCAGACCCTGGGGAGGCATTTTGGGCGGCCTGGCCGCGGGCCTTGGACTGGCCTGGCTGGTGAACTCCCTGGGCTTGGGCGAAGGGTTTGGGCAGTTCCTGACATTTGTCTTTTTGGCCTTCGCGGCGATGTTGCTTTGGAGTGCCTTCAGGCGCAGCCGCGCGGCGAACGCACCGGCACACAACACACCTTTCAGCTACCCGGGCAACAGCCCTTTCAACGTGAGCGCCCAAGTACCCTACAGCGCAGACAATGTAGGAAACGATGCTTCAGCCAGACCCTATGAACATAGCGGCCTGTCTGCCCTTGGATCCGGCGCCGCAACAGCGGCCGTTGGACCCAACTGGAGCATTCCGCAAGGGTTTGATACCCCGGGTTTCCTGAGCGCTGCGAAGGTCAACTTTGTCAACCTCCAAGCGGCCTGGGATCGGTCGGATATCCCCTCGTTGCGCGCCATGATGACGGATGGCATGCTGGAAGAAATTCGCAGCCAGCTCGCCGAGCGCGAGGCCCACACCGGTGCTGCGCCCAACCTGACCGAGGTGGTCATGATCGACGCCCGCTTGCTGGGGATTGAAGAGTTGCCCTCCGATTACATGGCCAGTGTCGAGTTTTCCGGAATGATCCGGGAAGATGCTTCTGCGGGCCCAAGCCCGTTTCGGGAGGTCTGGAACATGACGAAACCCAAAAACGGCGGCGGCTGGCTGGTGGCTGGCGTGCAAGCCTTGCAATAATCCAACTTATGCCAACACCTTTACCCTTCGCACAGCTGGAAAGTTTTTTTCAAAACCTTCCGATTCCGACACCTCCCGTTTGGGCGATTGAGGAAAGTCACCGGCGCATCGTGGTTCTGATCAACCACGTGCTGATGCAGGAGCCCGAAGCCATGGCGCGGCTGGTGCGCCAAAAAGGCCGAGTCATTCTTGCGCAGTGGCGCCAGTTCACCTTCACCGTGGTAATCACGCCGGCGGGTTTGCTCGACTTGTGTGCCCCGCAGGCTACGCCTGACCTGACGCTGGTCATGACGGAAGAGTCTCCCCTGGCGTTGGCGCAAACCCTGATGCAGGGGCAAAAGCCACCGGTTCGCATCGAAGGCGATGTGCAACTGGCAGCCGAGGTGAACTGGCTCGCAGATCACGTGCGCTGGGACGTGGAAGAAGACTTGTCCCGGATCATTGGCGATGTGCCGGCCCACTGGCTGTGCCAGGCTGGACGGACCATCGCACAAGCGGTACACGACTTCGTTGCCAAAGCCAAGGCTGCGGCCGCTCCCGGCAAGGGCGCATGAACCGCTTTTCCCGGGGGGTTTTCATTGTCTGGGTAGTGTTGCGCTACGGCCTGGACGAACTCCTCCTGACCAGTTTCGAGAAGCCCTGGTTGCACTGGATAGCACGTGTTGTGTCGCTGGGCCGTTCGCTCGACGCGCCACGCGGCCAGCGTCTGCGCGAAGCACTGGAGCGGCTCGGTCCGATTTTTGTCAAGTTCGGACAGGTTCTCTCAACCCGGCGTGACCTGATGCCGGTGGACATTGCAGACGAACTGGCGAAGCTGCAGGACCGCGTACCGCCGTTCAGTTCGGCACTGGCGGTGGCCACCATTGAGCGCGCATTGCGCAGGCCATTGGCGGAGATTTTTGTTTCTTTTGATCAGGTGCCGGTGGCCAGTGCATCGATTGCACAGGTGCACTTCGCCGTCATCAGGGACCGCAATGGACGGGAACGTGACGTGGCCGTCAAGGTGCTGCGTCCTGAAATGCTGTCTGCCATCAACAAGGACCTGAATTTGATGCGCCTGATGGCCGGTTGGGTGGAGAAGCTCTCGACCGATGGCAAGCGCCTGAAGCCGCGCGAAGTGGTGGCCGAGTTCGACAAATATTTGCACGATGAATTGGACCTGATCAAGGAAGCCTCCAGCGCCGCGCAATTGCGCCGCAATATGCAGGACCTCAACCTGGTTCTGATTCCAGAAATGCTGTGGGACTTTTGCGCCACCGAGGTGCTGGTCATGGAGCGCATGGTGGGTGTGCCCATCAGCCAGGTGCAGCGCCTGCGCGATGCCGGAGTGGATATTCCGAAGCTGGCGCGAGACGGTGTGACGCTTTTTTTTACGCAAGTATTCCGCGATGGGTTTTTCCATGCCGACATGCATCCCGGCAACATTCAGGTCAGCCTGGATCCCAAAACCTTTGGCCGCTACATCTCTCTGGACTTCGGCATCGTGGGCACGCTTACGGAGGTTGATAAAGAGTACCTCGCGCAAAATTTTGCAGCGTTTTTCCGCCGCGACTACAAGCGGGTGGCCGAGTTGCACATTGAGTCAGGCTGGGTCCCGGCGGCCACCCGCGTGGACGAGCTTGAAGCGGCGGTGCGTGCAGTGTGCGAGCCGTATTTTGACCGTCCGCTGAAAGAAATCTCGCTGGGTCTGGTGTTGATGCGGCTGTTTCAGACCTCAAGGCGCTTTCAGGTGGAGATCCAGCCCCAACTGGTGTTGTTGCAAAAAACCCTGCTCAATATTGAAGGGCTTGGGCGCGATCTCGACCCCGAACTTGATCTGTGGGCGACCGCCAAGCCATTTCTGGAGAAGTGGATGATTGGCCAGATCGGCCCTCAAAAATTGCTGGAGCAACTCAAGGCGCAGGCACCCAAATATGCGCAAATCCTGCCCGAACTGCCAATTCTGTTGCACAACTTTTTGCAGCGCGGTGCGGCCCAGAACGACAGGGCCACGCTGGAACTTCTGGCCGAGCAGCGGCGCACGAATCGACTTTTGCAAACGCTGGTGGCAGTGGTCATTGGATTCGTGCTGGGGCTGGTCGCGATGCAGATCGTGGCACGGGTCCGGGTTTTTTAAGCCGCGCCTTATAATTTAAGGCTTTGCAACCAGTAGCCAGAGCCCTTAAAAATGCCCATATACGCGTACAAATGCGAGTCCTGCGGGTTTTCCAAGGACGTATTGCAGAAAATTTCCGATGCGCCGCTGCAGGATTGCCCGAGCTGTGGAAAGTCCACGTTCAAAAAGCAGGTGACAGCGGCCGGTTTTCAACTCAAGGGCTCGGGTTGGTACGCCACGGATTTCAAAGGTTCGGGCAGCGCGCCGACCACCGCGGTGGCGCCTGCGGCGGGCGAGTCCTCCGCGCCTGCATCGGACAGCTCCAATGCTGCGCCTGCAGCTTCCAGCGGCGACACAAAAGCAGCTGCGCCGGCGAGTCCTGCCAGCACCACGCCGCCTGCAGCCGCGTCAGGCACCTGACCCATGCCGTTTAAAAAATACCTGCTCACCGGCCTGATGGTCTGGCTGCCACTGGCCATCACCATCTGGGTGCTGCTGTGGCTGGTGGGCATGCTCGACTCCGTTTTCGGTGGTCTGCTATCGGTGCTGGCGTCAGTCACGAGTTCTGATATTCAGCCTGTATTGATCCGTTTGCGCAATATTCCCGGTCTGGGTGTGTTGCTGGTGTTCTCGGTGATGCTGTTGACCGGCGCGCTGGTTTCCAACGTGGCGGGCCGCTGGTGGATCAAGCAGTGGGACCGATTGTTTACCAACATACCGATCGTCAAGACGATTTACAACAGCGTCAAAAAAGTATCGGACACGCTTTTTTCCAGCAACGGCAACGCGTTTCGCACGGCCATGCTGATTCAGTACCCGCGTGCTGGTAGTTGGACGATTGCGTTTCAAACCGGGGTCCCCGGTGGCGAGGTGCAGGGGCATCTGGGTGGCGACTATGTGAGCGTTTATGTGCCGACCACGCCCAACCCGACCAGCGGGTT
>CAIOLZ010000052.1 GCA_903859265.1 uncultured beta proteobacterium | reverse complement strand
TTCTTCCGATACGCTTGGGGAATGCACGCAAACAGCTCACCCACCCCTACCAAGTCTTCACCCGTCATCGCCAATCTGGCACTGCAGGGAGGCGGTTCGCATGGCGCGTTTACCTGGGGCGTGCTTGATGAATTGCTGGCCGACGGACGGGTCACTTTTGAGGGCATCAGTGGCACCAGCGCCGGTGCAATGAATGCTGTGGCCATGGCCTATGGGTTCGCAAAAGCAGCGATTTCTCCCAAAAAAGATGCACGGGAATGTGCGCGCGAATCGCTCAATGCGTTTTGGGAGGGAATCGTCAATCTGGGCGCGCTCACCGAGGTACAGCGTGCGCCCTTCGACATCTTGTTCGGCAGTGCTGGCGCAGCAGTCTCCCCCACCGCCGCGTGGATCAACTCGATTGCAACCATGTGGACGCAAACGCTGTCACCCTACGAAACCAACCCGTTTGACATCAACCCGCTGCGCAGTTTTTTGAAAAACCAGGTCGATTTTGAAATTCTGGCGCAACTCAAGTCGCTCAAGGTGTTTGTGGTGGCAACGCGCGTCTCAACCGGCCAAGCCGAAGTGTTTTCGGGCCAGCGGCTGACTGCCGATGCAGTCATGGCGTCGGCCTGCCTGCCGATGGCGTTCAAGGCAGTCGAGATTGAAGGGGATCATTATTGGGATGGCGGATATTCCGGCAACCCGGCGATCCATCCACTGATCTACAACTGCGTGGCCAGAGACATCATTCTGGTGCAGATCAACCCCATCAAGCGCGACGAGTTGCCCAAAACGAGCGCGCAAATCATGGACCGCATCAACGAAGTGACGTTCAACGCCGGTCTGATCGCGGAAAGGCGCGCGATTGACTTTGTCAAGCGCTTGTTGGCACAGGGCAAGCTCGATGGAATGCACTACAAGGACGTACTGATGCACCGCATTGATGGGGGCGCTGTGCTTGACGCCTATGCCGCATCCACCAAGGCCTCGACCAGCGCCAACCTGATCCACGCACTGCGCGACCTGGGCCAAAACTGCGCCAGGGCGTGGCTGGCCAGACACTTTGGCGCGCTCGGCGTTGAGAGCACGCTCAATATCAAAAAGGACTATCTGGACGACCTGCGCGTGCCGATCGGCTGACTTGTAACTGGCTCAGCAAAAATAGCGCCGTGCCGGTCTCACGCGAAGAGTTTGAAGCGTGCCGCCAATTTCTGCACATCACCCAAACCCTTTGCAACCAGCGAAGCTGCTGTTGAACCGCTCGCCTGAGCGGAAGTATTTTTCAGCCGGTCCTGTTCATCTGCCAGGTCGCGCATGGTGCTGACGGCGAACGTCACAAAGTCATGCGACGTATTGTCCGAAGATGAACCGTTGACAGGGGCCGTGCCAGAGCTTGCGGACAACACACCATTTTTATCCACCGTCAAGTTGGTCGATGAGCCTCCCGCGCGTTGCATGGCCAACCGGTATTGCTCGGCCATGCGGACTGTGTCGGCGTCCTGATCTGGAGGTGGCTCGGTGCCCTTGGAATAAACCAGTCCAGTGGCCGGGCTCTGGCCCGTCCCTGAGGTGCCGTCCGATTGCAAAGCCAGAATAACGCTGGAAGCATCTTTCGCGGCCCCTGAACCCT
>CAIOLZ010000051.1 GCA_903859265.1 uncultured beta proteobacterium | reverse complement strand
GATGCCGGGGCCGCCTTTGCGGGGAATTTTTTCACCCGCCGCGACGTCGATCACATAGATCGTGAGGTCACTGAGTTCCGGGCTGAAGGTCGCGGCGAGGTTGTCACCACCACTCTCCACAAACACCACATCGGCGTTCGGAAAATCGACCAGCATGCGGTCAATGGCCTCGAGGTTGATGGACGCGTCTTCGCGGATGGCCGTGTGCGGGCAGCCACCGGTCTCCACGCCCATGATGCGTTCGGCCGGCAGTGCGCCACTGACGGTCAAAAGGCGCTGGTCTTCCTTGGTGTAAATGTCATTGGTGATGGCGACCAGGTCGTAGCGTTCGCGCATGGCCTTGCACAGCATTTCCAGCAAAGTGGTTTTGCCGGAGCCGACCGGACCACCAATGCCGACCCGCAGGGGTGGAAGATTTTTAGTGCGGTTGGCGATGTGGTGCAGTGCGGTCATGGGAGCAATCGTTGTTGAAAAAAGTGTCGGGAATCAGGATCGGAAAAGCCGCGAATACTGGCTCTCGTGCTGGCTGCTCAATATCGCCAGCATCGGCGAAAACGCCTGCCGGTGTTCATCGGTAAGCGCCATGGCGTAGTCCACCGCCACTGGAATTTCGGCACTCAGGCAGGACAGGATACGCTGGCCCGCGCTTTGGCCCAGTGGCACGGATTTGATGGCAGCCTGGGTCATGTTCTCGGCCCAGCCAAAGGCATAGGTAGTCAAGCAATCACGGGCCCTGGCGCCCGTTGCACTGGCAGCCAACGCGAAGGCCAGCGGGTAGGTGGGCTGCAGCGTTGCCAGCAGGGCGATGTCGGCGTCGTTGGCGGTGGTGTGGTTGCGCAGCCATTCCAGCAGGGATCGGCCCATTTGTTCGGTCTGCGCACGCAACTCGCTGGACTCGCGGGTTTGCAGCACCCAGCCGGACAGCTTGGCAATGCGTGCATGGTCCCCGCTGCGCCATGCGGTGGATGCCTGCGCGACCACAGCCAGGTCCGAGCGGGCCAGACTTAGGTGCAGCTGATCTTTCAGCCAGTCACGGACTTGCAATTCATTGCTCACACGGCCGCTGTCCACTGCAGACTCCAGGCATTCCGAGTAAGAAAAACCGCCGATAGGCAAAGCCGGTGACGCCAGCCACATAAGCTGCATCAGATACCGGTCCTCGCGGTGGTCGTCAGTGGGCGTGGTCATGGCTGTGATGGTCGCCATGGGAGTGGTCATGTGAATGGCCGTGTCCGTGTCCACCCGTTGCATAGGCGCCGTTCTCCGGCTCAAACGCTTCTTCCACCGAATGCACGATCAAGTGCATGGCACGCAGCATGTCGGCCAGCACGTGGTCGGGTTCAATCTTCAGGTGATCAGGCTTGAGTTCAATGGGTACGTGCCGATTGCCCAGATGGTAGGCGGCGCGGATCAGGTCGTAAGGCGTTCCATGCTGGCTGCAATGTGTGATGCGCAGCACCGGTTGTGGTGCAGCGATGACGCGCACCAGAGAACCGTCGTCGAGCACCAGCACATCGCCACCACGTACCACGGTGCCCCGAGGCAGAAAAACGCCGACGCTGCGACCGCTTGAGTCGGTGGTCTCAAACCGGCTTTTCTGGCGCAGGTCCCAGTCGAGTTCCATGGTGCTTGCTCTCTTGAGAAGCACCGGTGCCAGGCCCTGACCCTGGGCAATCAGTTTGGAAGATTGAAGCATCGCAACTAAAACAAAAAGTAGCGTTGCGCCATTGGCAAAACTTTTGCCGGCTCGCAGGTGAGTAACTGACCGTCGGCGCGCACGCTGTAGGTTTGTGCGTCGATTTCCATCACTGGCAAATAACTGTTGTGGATCATGTGTTGCTTGCGTACCGCCCGGATGTTTTTGACGGCGCTGACCGTCTTTGCCAACCCGTAGCGTTCCTTCACACCCGCTTGCAATCCAGCCTGGGAAACAAAGGTCAGCGAGCCACGCGCCAGGGCGCCGCCATAGGCACCAAACATCGGGCGGTAGTGCACCGGTTGCGGCGTCGGGATGGAAGCGTTGGGGTCGCCCATGGCGGCAAACGCGATGAAGCCGCCTTTCAAAATCAGCGCTGGCTTCACGCCAAAAAACGCCGGTTTGAAGACCACCAGATCGGCCCATTTGCCGACTTCGATACTGCCTACTTCGTGGCTGATCCCATGCGCAATTGCGGGGTTGATGGTGTATTTGGCAACGTAGCGCTTGACCCGGAAATTGTCATTGCGCGCCGTGTCCTCGGGCAGGCTGCCGCGCTGGGCCTTCATTTTGTGGGCGGTCTGCCAGGTGCGGATGATGACTTCGCCCACCCGGCCCATGGCCTGGCTGTCGCTACTCATCATCGATATCGCACCCATGTCGTGCAGCACGTCTTCGGCAGCGATGGTCTCTTTGCGGATGCGGCTTTCGGCAAACGCAAGGTCCTCGGCAATGCCTGCGTCGAGGTGGTGGCAGACCATCAGCATGTCCACGTGCTCATCGAGCGTGTTGACGGTGTAAGGCATGGTCGGGTTGGTTGAGCTGGGCAAAAAGTTGGCCTGACCGACCACTTTCAAAATGTCCGGCGCATGGCCGCCACCCGCGCCTTCGGTGTGGAACGCACACAGGCCGCGCCCCTTGGTCGCAGCGATGGTGTTTTCCACAAAACCGGATTCGTTGAGCGTGTCGGAGTGGATCGCCACCTGGGTGTCGGTGGCATCGGCAACGTCGAGGCAGTTGCTGATGGCTGCCGGTGTGGTGCCCCAATCCTCGTGCAGTTTGAGCCCGATAACGCCGGCATTGACTTGCTCACGCAGGGCAGCGGGCAATGAGGCGTTGCCTTTGCCCAGAAAGCCCAGATTCATGGGAAAGGCGTCAGCCGCTTGCAGCATGCGCTCGATGTTCCACGGGCCGGGCGTGCAGGTGGTGGCGAACGTGCCGGTGGCCGGGCCGGTGCCGCCACCCATCATGGTGGTGACACCGCTGGCCAGCGCTTCCTCGATTTGTTGCGGACAAATGAAATGGATATGGCTGTCAATGCCACCGGCAGTCACGATATTGCCCTCGCAACTGATGATCTCGGTGCCCGGGCCAATGATGATGTCCACGCCGGGTTGGGTGTCCGGATTGCCGGCTTTGCCGATGCCCACGATACGCCCGCCCTTGAGGCCGATATCGGCCTTGACGATGCCCCAATGGTCCACGATCAGCGCGTTGGTCATCACGCAGTCCACCGCACCGCCACCGTCCGGGCCCGTTCCACTGCCGTCGCGCGTGCGCTGGCTTTGCGCCATGCCGTCGCGGATGGTTTTTCCGCCGCCGAATTTGACTTCTTCGCCGTAGCTTCCTGCGCCGAGCGTGTAGTCTTTTTCAACTTCGATCAAAAGGCCGGTGTCGGCAAGACGTACCCGGTCGCCGGTGGTGGGGCCAAAAATTTCCGCATATGCGCGCCGTCCTATCGTTGCCATGCCGTGATCCCTTCAGGAGCCCAAAGGCCCGCTGGTTAAGCCGCGAAATCCATACACCACGCGGTCGCCCGCGTAGTCCACCAGTTCCACCGTACGTTGTTGGCCGGGCTCAAAGCGCACGGCGGAACCCGACGCAATATTGAGTCGCATTCCCTGCGCTGCGGCACGGTCGAATCCCAGCGCGCCGTTGGTCTCGGCAAAGTGGTAGTGCGAGCCGACCTGGATGGGTCGGTCCGCCGTGTTTTGCACCACCACCGTCAAGGTGCGGCGGCCGGCATTGAGCAGGTGGTCGCCGCCGTCGGTCAGTATTTCTCCGGGAATCATGGGTTCTCCGCTGGGCTGCATGACGAATCCTTTTGGGTCTTGGATGCCATCGGGTTAAACAATCGGCTGGTGCACCGTGACGAGTTTGGTGCCGTCCGGGAAAGTCGCTTCGACCTGGATGTCGGGAATCATCTCAGCGATGCCGTCCATGACGTCGGCGCGCGTCAGTATGGCCCGACCCTCGCTCATCAGTTGCGCAACCGACTTGCCGTCGCGCGCACCTTCCATCACAGCGGCGCTGATGAGCGCGATGGCTTCGGGATAGTTGAGCTTAAGTCCACGGGCCTTGCGGCGCTCGGCAAGCAGGCCGGCGGTGAAGATGAGCAACTTGTCTTTTTCGCGGGGGGTTAATTCCATGGCTTTGTGCTTCTCTGAAAATGCGCGGTAGGTAGCTTAAATCAAGCATCAGGCTTGTCTAAGCAAGGCCCATGCCCTGGTGCAAAGGCATTGGCACGAAACCTGCGCCGCAGGCGGTGTGAAACCGGTCATACCCATTATTCCTCTCGGTGCCGAGTTTGCATCCGCCGACGACCCAGTACAGCGGGTGGTGAAGGTGCGGCGCGATTACAACAACTGGGTGGCCAGCGAGACGATGGAGGACTATGCCTTGCGCTTTACACCCCAGCGTTTTCGCCGCTGGTCGGAGTTGCGCGTGGCCAACACGGCGTTTGGAGCAGCCTCGTTTCTGATTCTGGAAGCGGTGGGTGCAACGTTGCTGGTGCAATACGGCTTTGTGAACGCGCTGTGGGCCATTCTGGCAACCGGGCTGGTCATATTTTTGGCGGGCCTGCCGATTAGCGTTTATGCCGCGCGCTACGGCGTGGATATGGACTTGCTCACCCGCGGTGCGGGTTTTGGCT